>WRER01000055.1 GCA_009779205.1 Methanobacteriota archaeon
AGGAAGAAGAAGCACAGATCGCGTACTGGTACCATACCTTCACAAACACCCCACCAGAAACGAAAGCATCCATCATCGTCATTGATAGCGAAGGGATAAAACCCCAAAACTAAAACTCATACATCGTATTAAATGCACTCGAATGTATATTATGTGACTAATCGCGATTGTCCATTTTGTGATTCTGATAAGCGCATGCGTGCCCTCTTGCAGTAATCTTCTGAAATATCTATTCCAATATATCTCCTATTCAGGCGATCTGCAACATAAGTCGTAGTACCAGCTCCATTAAATGGATCCAGCACAATATCGCCCTGATAACTAAACAGTTTCAGACATCTCATCACCAGCTCTTCAGGAAACACTGCAGGATGACCATACGCTTTCATGTTTCGTTCTGGTGCAATAGACCATCTTGCAACAACCCAAGACTTAAACTCTTCATCAGTAATATCTATCATATCTCGCTTTCCTGTTTTTTTAATCTCTCCTTTGCAGAAAATCTCAAGAAACTCCCAGGTATATTTCAGGTACGGACTTGCCGGACTCTTCCAGCTCCCCCATGCAGTGTACTTGCAATTGTAATTATTCTTCTCCCACAAAATCTCTCCTTTCCAGATAAGATGTCGGTTCATGAGGTGATTGGAGATAATGTGGTGAATTGGAATATATTCTGAAAAGAGTGGTTGGATATTGACTATAAAACGTCCACCCCACACAAGCACACGAACACACTCATCAAAGATTGCAAACAGATCAGACAGATACTGTTCCCAATATTTTGCGTCATCTCCAGTATCTGCATCATATGCCAGGCCAAAGTTATATGGAGGTGAGGTAATAATAATGTCAATGCAATTATCAGGAAGTCTGCGCAGCACTTCAAGACTATCTCCACAGATGATCTGATTTACAAACTTCTCTTCGAGTTCATTTCGTGTGGATGAAAAATCATGCCCTTCTGCATAAAAATATTCCTTCCGCTTTTTTTGCTTTGCTTTCCGATCAACTACCTTTCGTTCACTGTTATAATCTACATAGATTCTCTTTCCAGAGCTGATCCCATATGAACCAATTGCCAGAATCTCTGCGAGAAGACGACGAAACGGATTTTTAGAAGGGGAAGGGTAATATTCATCAAGATGCGTTTTTGCGTACTCATCAATAATGGTTTGATGAAAAACCGGATCAAACCGATTCAGATAACACAGCAATGTCTCATCCTCTATCTCAAAATAAAAGTCGCTTACATCTACCTTTTCAGAAAGGGCAGCAACTGCCGAGATTTCATATGGAAATGGAGGATGATTCAGTGGCACTGAAAGTACACGATACATGTGCCGCCTTGTACTCATTGCTATACATTGAAGCTTTAAGTGGTAAAAGTCAATGTATACAGAAGCATAGATGCGCATATGACACCTGAGAAACCTCCCACACATTCACCGGCACATCGACTTGCTCGCGAGCAGCGCAGCATCAGTATTGCAGAATTTTTTGAAAAAAATCGTCATCTTCTTGGATTTGACTCTCCAACACGCAGCATTATCACAACGATAAAAGAAGCAGTAGATAATGCCCTTGATGCCTGTGAAGAAGTTGAGATCTTACCTGATATTTTTATCAGCATTCACAAACTTCCGGATGGTCTCTATCGAATCATTGTCGAGGATAATGGTCCGGGTATTCTTGCTTCTCACATTCCATTTGTATTTGGAAAGATTCTATATGGCTCCAGGTTTCATCAGATCCGACAATCGCGTGGACAGCAGGGAATCGGTATCTCCGCCGCTGTATTATACGCACAGCTGACATCTGGGCAACCAACCCGTATCATCTCTCGGTGCAGCTACCACGAGCCAGCGCATGAGTTCATGCTTGGAATACATACCGAGACAAATGAACCAGATATCGTCTCTCATACAGAACGGGAGTGGGATAGGGCACATGGAACACGCATTGAAATAACTCTAAAAGCAACATTTTCCGCACGAAAGAGGCTGATCGAGTACTTGGCATATAGTTCTGTTGTCAATCCACACACTCGCATCACCCTTGATCTCGATGGAGAGTATATCGTGTATGAGAGAACAAGCAATGAGCCGATAAAAAAACCTGAATCAATTAAACCCCATCCCCATGGAACAGAGCTCGGTCGGCTTCAACGCATGGCTGCACAAAAAAGCCTGCCAAAACAGATGTCAGTACATGCGTTTTTAATTGATCAATTCTCAAAAATCGGCACAAAAACAGCAGATGAGATCTGCATCCATGCAGGAATTGACAAAGATCAGGACGTCACCTCATTAGATCTCAGCGCACTCACATCGCTGCATGCAGCACTGCAAGCGATCAAGATCCCCCCACCAAATGCTCAAACATGCCTCTCTCCAATTACCGAAGAGCAGATACGACAAGGTATCTTAAAAGAATTTAATCCAGATTTTGCTGTTGCAAAAACAAGAACTGCTATTGTGTATGCAGGCCACCCAGTTGTGGTTGAAGCAGCACTTGGATACGGTGGTTCTCTTGAAACAGAAGGTCAGGCTAAGCTCCTTCGGTTTGCAAATCGTGTTCCTCTCATGTATCAGCAAGGTGCATGCATCATAACAGGAGTTATCAATGCCATAAACTGGAGAAACTATGGACTCAGCCAGCAAGGGCTGCCACTCGGACCTCTCCTTCTCCTTGTGCATATCGCATCCACGAATGTGCCGTTTACCAGCGAGAGTAAAGATGCTGTTGCTGCTGTTCCTGAAATAGAACGTGAAATTACACTGATAGTTCAAGAACTTGGGCGAGAACTAAAGCAGTTTCTAAACCGCCGTGATAAGATGCGCCAATCAGAGGAACGAGCACAAGCCATTTGCTCATTAATTCCAGATATTGCCGAAAAGGTTGCAGAAACACTTGAACGACCTGTTCCAGACACCAGCCCCATCGAAGGACGCATCATGAAGCGGCTTATTGCAAAGGCACAAATGCGAGATGGGAGAGTGCATCTCTCAGTCTATAACTACACTTCAACAGCTCTTGATGTAAGTGTATACTGTTTTTCTTCTGATGATTTATCGCAATCTTCAAAAAAGCCAACGTACTGTGATGAAAGTGGCGGGGAGTACACCGCAGTCTGGAATCTTCATCTCGAAAGTGGAGAAGGATGGAATGCTGAGTATCCTGGAACTGGAGGAACCATTGATATTCGAGGCGTTCTAGATGAACAGAAGGTGGTGATTCATTCATGATTGACGTACAACATTCAAAAAAACATGCGATAGACCAGCTGCTTCGTATCTCTGATCGATGGTACCAACAGATCGAGGCAGGAGATATCCCATCTATCTCTCTTGCAACACGAACAAAGCGCAATCTCACATATGATGAAGAAACAGAGGTCTGGAAGCTGGGAAATCTTGAGAGAAATCGTGCGGCAGTGACTGAAAAAAGTGCTAGACATATCCTGCGCATGGCATATACGATCGGATTTTTAAAGCACCAAATTATGGAAAATCGTTCTTCAACACTTCGTGAGATGTATTATATCTCTGAAGGATGGAAAAAAGCAAAATTTTCTGATCAACACGAGTCAAATATGCTTGTTGAGGACCTAGAGATCTTAACAGATATTCAGCGTGAACATTTCAATCTTCGTCCGGAAGAAAATGGAGCCAGTATCTTTGGACCGATAGAACTTCGTGAACAGACCAGACGGGGCCCAAAAAAAATACATTGTCAAGATGACGTAGGAGAGGCTGGGTACCAGATTCCAACAAATGTCGATCAGCTTGAGCTGCTGGATCATGATGCAGACGTTGTCATTGCAATAGAGACAGGTGGCATGTATGCTCGTCTCATTGAGAACAAGTTCGATGAAAAATACAATGCCATTTTGGTACATCTCAAAGGCCAACCTGCACGTTCGACACGCCGTCTGCTCAATCGTATCCAGGAACGTTTTGAGCTTCCAGTCACCGTGTTTACCGATGGAGATCCCTGGTCATATCGTATCTTTGCAAGTGTAGCATATGGATCGATTAAAAGTGCTCATATCTCTGACATCCTTGCAACGCCGTCAGCTCTTTTTATTGGGGTTCAGCCAAGTGATATTCGCGAGTACAATCTCCCATCAGACACATTAAATGAACGGGATATTGCTGCATTGAAGGCAGAGCTAACTGATCCACGTTTTATGACTGATTACTGGAAAGAACAGATTGCTATTCAGCTGCAGATTAATGTGAAATCGGAACAACAGGCCTTTGCAAGCAGAGGACTTGATTTTGTGACAGAGGAATATCTTCCCACAAGGTTCGCAGATCTTGGAATTCGATTACGGTGACATGCAAAAAATGAAAGTCAATGGTTATCTCGAAAAATTTATTACGCAAATAAACACATGTAAGTATACCATCAATACTGATTCTAAAGAAGATTATCAAGGTGAAAATAAAATATGGAAGCACTACAGACAGACACACAGGGAAGAAATGAAGAGATTGGAACTGGAAAATCTCGCGCACATGGAATTATACAGGTTGTAGAGTTTATTCTCGGACGCGAAAAGTTTGCAGTAGAGCTGTTTGACACAAAAGAAGTAATTACAACGCCGGATATAACTCCCATCCCAGATGCGGCTCCATTCATTTCTGGGATAATTGATCTTCGAGGAATTATCACCACAATTGTAGATCTTAAGATGATGATGCGAATTACTGATGATAATGAAGGAAAACAGCATTCTCGTATTATTATTCTGGATAAAAATGTGAGTGGACGGCCTATTGGTATTCTGGTTGATGATGTACTCTCTGTTGTCACGTACTCGCAGTCAGATATTGATATTCATAACAAATCTGATGCTTCAAATCAGCGTGACCTGCTCGGTGTCATTAGGAAGGCGCACAAAGGGGAGAGTGCTGAGCAGGGGAAGAATGCCTGTGATCTCATCTTATGGTTAGATATCGCAGGGATGATGAATAAGATCAAAGACCAGCTTTAAAAACCTATTTTGCAATCTCTTTTTCAGAATATGAGATTTTCCTTCCACGAGTGATTTTATGTGAAAATCACTTCCTATGTAAATATTTCCGAAAACCGTCTGCAAAAGAGAACATATGAGGGATCGTTATGAAGAACTTTAAAGATTATGCGTTTTATATTTTGAGAAGGGTTAAAAGAAACTTTGTCTATCAAAAAACTAAAATGAAAGCACATATTCGCAATCCAAAATTGATTGCTTTAATCCCAACACTCTCGCCCCTCGTGAGTAAAAATTCTCCGCAATATATCGTTTCTCTTACTTCTTACAAAGGTCGCCTTACTGGCACTGCCCCTTACGCAATTATCTCAATCCTTAATCAAAGTGTAAAACCCGATAAAGTTGTTTTGTGGGTTGGACATCAAGACAAGGAAAATATTCCACAAGTTCTGAATGATTTAATGCAAAAAGGACTTGAAATCCGTTTTTGTGATGATGTTAAAGCGTATACAAAACTTATTTATTCACTCGAAAGATTTCCTGCTGATTACATAATTACTGCTGATGATGATATTTACTATCCACAAAACTGGTTTGAGAAAATAGTAGATGAACATAAAAAAAATCCTACGAAAATTATCTGCCACCGCGCTCATGCGATAAGAGTGGATGCAAATTATTCTCTACTTCCATACAATAAATGGGATGGTTTCATAAATCCACATGAAGTTGTGCACCGACCCCAAAGCATATTTCCGGAAGGAGTAGGAGGGATATTATATCCTCCAAATGCTTTGCATAAAGATGTCACAAACAAGGAAATATTTATGAAACTTTCTCCACACAATGATGACATTTGGTATTGGGCAATGGCTGTGATTAACCAGGAATATTTTTGCAATGACAGTCCGTATGTTGTTATTGAAAATGGTTACTCAGAAGTGCAGGGTATTGATCCTGACTATGAAACTGGTGAATATGGCTTGTGGCAGTATAATATATTGCAGAATAAAAATGATGAGCAATTTAAAGCTGTAATTACGTATTATCCAAAAATTATGGAAAGTTTACAAAAAATTGAACCGGATTGCGAAAATTACTGGAGAAATTTACGTATTGCTCTTACATATAATTGGTAAATTCAGCATTCTGTTGTGTGTTATAGAAGTCGCTCTTG
>WRER01000056.1 GCA_009779205.1 Methanobacteriota archaeon
GGTATCATCGGAGATCCGAAGCATTCAACGGAAAGGGAGAACCGGGAGGCATGGAACAGGAACAATCATCGTGCTTGTGACAAAGGGAACCAGTGATGAAAATGCAAAACACATCTCACTGAGACGTGAGAAGACGATGTCTCAGCATATTCGAGGGGGCATTCGTTCATCACCTGCGCAGACATCTTTGTTTACATCTCCGCCAGATCCCGTTGAAGTACATAAAACGCTGGAGCAGTTAAAGAGTGGTCCATGTATTATTATTGATGATAGAGAGACACATTCTAAAGTAGTAGAGTGCCTCGCTCGAATGCAGGCACATTTAAATCTGGAGCGTCTTGAAGTTGGAGATTATCTTATTGGGCGTCTTTTGATTGAAAGAAAAACGACAAAAGACTTTGTGAACTCCCTCGTTGATCGTAATTTGATGGTGCAACTTCGGCGCCTTTCAGAGCAGGCGTACAAACCCCTCCTCATTATAGAAGGCGAAGGGTTGTATACCGTGCGTGACGTTCATCCAAATGCAATTCGAGGAGCTCTTGCTGCAATTGCTGTTGATATAGGGATTAGTATACTGTATACAGATAATGCAGAAGGCACTGCTGAGATGCTTTGTGTGCTTGCACGAAGGGAAGATTCAGAATCACCCTATTATTATAGCACGCCTAAGCGTGCGTACCATTCGATAAAGGAGGCACAAGAGGCAATTATTGCAACATTCCCAGATGTTGGCCCAGTGCACGCAAAAAAACTCCTTTCAGAGTTTGGTTCTGTACGCGATGTAGTTACTGCTTCTGTTGGTGACATTACTGCAATAAAAGGCATTGGAACAAAAAAAGCAGAAAAAATTGTTGAAGTTGCAACAAAGCATTATGAATGTGATTGAGGGTCTATCAATGTAAGGTAGACCTTGGTTAATATGTTGCATGAGGTACTTAATTCTGAGATTGCGTATACATCATTTTCTTGTGTAATGCGCGATAAAGTATGCAGAAGAGCATTACGTGCTGCTTGTTGTACAGCTTCATTTGCACTGAGATCTTGGATCTGCTGTGGAACAGAACGATCCTGAGATTCTGACGCGTTTTTCACGATCTCTTCTTGTGAGTTTTCCCACCTTCGTTCTGCGTTTTGACAGACAACACATTGACGTATCTCCTTGTACTCAAAAAGAGGATTATGGCACACAGGGCATGGTTCAGCGAGCATTTTCCCTCCTTTTAGAAGATATTGTGCCATGATTTCATCTGGACGTGACATGAAATTGTATTTGTGGTATGAACTTATACATATTTATGTTGGTATTTAAAATATACTAGGGCAATCGGTACCATACCTTGTAACTCCAATGAGGTGGTATGACTGTCACTTGTTGGTCAGTGGTATATGCTATAATATAGGTGATCTTTATGTCCAGTCCAGTTGAAAAAGCAGAGGAAACAATTCATAGCTGTATTCATAAGTTGCAAACAATTAGCGAAGATAGTAACATTCCCCGTAATATCCGCCGCGTTGCTGATGAGACACGTACGTTACTCTCATCCGAAGAGATAGCACTTAACCTCCGTGCTGCAGAAGCAATCTCAAAAATCAGTGAAATCAGCAGCGATTCAAATATGCCAGGTCATGCACGAACCCGGATTTGGGAAGTTGTCTCACAGTTAGAGACCATTCCACTCGATTAACATACAAAATATCATTTTGGAAAGTAACATTGAAAAACCATAAACAGAAAAACGGTTCCATAATAATACAACACAACCTATAAATCAATAAACATCATTTTTATAATGCACGTAGTGCATTGCTGTGCTGCGGTGGCCTAGTCGGTTAGGGCGCCAGACTCATAGGGTTATAAGTCACGTCATAGGCGTTTCGTTCTGGGACATCTGGAGATCGGGGGTTCGGGTCCCCCTCGCAGCATTTCTTTTTATCAGCTCATATTATGAGCTGATTTCAAAGTTGGATATACCCAGCTAATTAAGGCTAAAACAGAGAGTGAAACGTTTCCTTCGGTTTCTATATCGTTTCGCTAGATTTTTGCATCTGTTTGATACGTCAGCACGATCTCAATTACAGACACCCGTATCACACCATCTTCAGATTCGATCTCTTCTGTACTGGTTGTAATCTGCTGTTTTTCAACCTGTGGCAAAAATTTGTGTAATGCAACTTCCACTGCATCAACTGCACGAGATATTGCCTTTCCACGACCCCGAACAACAACCTCACTCTGTCCATTCTGAAACTGCGTCACAATCGCCAGAACGTAGTTCATAGTTGGTTTATTTCCAATAAAAATGACATTATCAATAGATAATGAATTTTTATCTGAAATAGGGGTTCCGACAGAATCCTCAGGTATCGCTTGCAACATTGCCATTCCGCGCTTCAATGTACAGGTTCACAGATATCTCTTCTCTTTTAACAGCTCAGCATTTAAGACAGAACCTCCAGCAGCCCCTCGAATGGTATTATGTCCCATAGTAACATATCGAAGTCCCTCTCTCACACGTCCAACAGAGACAGTCATCCCTCCACCTCGCATACGATCGAGACGGGGTTGCGGACGATCAGGCTCAGAGTGGTACAACACTGAGTCATCCGGCTGAGTAGGCAATCCTGAAAATGGAGCTTTGTACGACATAAACGCTTTTTTTGCCATATCAACCGACGCATCACACTCAACCCAGACTGCCATTGTATGACCATCGATAACAGGTACACGATGACAGCTTGCACTCACTGCAAATGGTGCTGGAGTAATAGTCGAACCATCAAATTCTCCCATTATTTTGCCTGTCTCTCGTTCCATCTTCTCCTCTTCAGAGCCAATATATGGGATCATATTATCAAGGATGCCCATCCCAGGCACCCCTTCAAAACCTGCACCAGAAATGGCCTGCATGGTAGAGACTTTCACATCACGAATATGATACTGCTGTAACGGATGTAAAGAGAGAGTCAGCATAATAGTTGAGCAGTTTGGATTTGTCACAATAAAGCCATCATACCCATCCTCATCCCGCTGTAGATCAACAAGGCCAAGATGATCGCCATTGATCTCAGGTACAACAAGGGGAACATGATCAAACATGCGGTGTGTACTGGCATTGCTGCAGACACCAACTCCGGCTTTTGCACACGCAAGTTCTATTGAACCTGCAAGTTCGGCAGGGAGCGCAGAAAACACAAGCTCAACATCTTTCAGCGCGGATATATCTGTATCAACAACCCGTTGATCAGCAAGAGATGCTGGAAACGGAGAATCCAGTCTCCAGTTTACTGCTTCTGCATATCTTTTTCCTACACTGCGCTTTGATGCCGTCAGAGTGGTAAGATCAAAGTATGGGTGATCAGAAAGTAGTTGTACAAATCGTTGACCTACTGCGCCAGTAGCACCAAGCACACCAACTGATATCATACAGTTTAGGTAGGCACTAGGTACGAAAAAGAGTATGGGTTATTCCATTGTGAGCGCATCTGCAGGGCAGACATCGCCACATGATCCACAATCTACACAAGCGCCTGCATCAATAACTACAATCTCATTTTCAAGAGCCATAGCTTCTGCAGGGCACTCATCAACACATGCCCCACATCCTGTACATGCATCCTTATCAACAATAGCTACCATATTCTAACCTCGTAACCAATAGTTTCACCATACCAAACAGATATACATATCTATTTCAGTCATATTTTCCTTTCAGATCATTCCATCCAGTATATCCACAATAAAAACATCCAATACCTTCACAATGTGGACATTTCTGTGCAGGATGTTTTACAAAAACACGTCCAGTTGTATCGCAAAAAGAACAGCCATCTCCAGTACAGTGCTGGCATTCCACTTCATCATATACAGGATCTGCTGTTGATTTTGTCATTGTCACTCAGGTGTAACCATTTTAGGCGTTAAAAACAAATGACGTTTAAATTTCACGACTGCTACATCCCACTCAGATTCATCCGTCCTTGGAAGAGGCATTCCATTTGGCATCATATTTTTAGGAACAAAATCAATTCCAAACTCATGAAACACTGCAAGTCTTACACAGTTATCCACTTTATCGCCTTTACAATACAGCAACATTAAGCCTCGCTTCACTGAAGCAACATCTGGATCACTTTCATCGAGGTTAAAAAATGGACATCCAGCTAATTTACCACATTCTGCCATCTTTATCTTCTTTTACCAATTGTCATATATTCATATATCTTTTGCGAAACTTTTTACAAAGGAACCCTGGAGGAAAGTCGCTTTTCAATATAGGGAACAAGACCACCGAGAGATATAATCTCTATCATGCGCTCCGAAAGTGGATACGCCTGGTATGTCACGATCTTTCCCGTTCCATCTTGGATGGTTATTTCTCCTGTTTTGAGCACACATGTGATTCTATCTCTCTCATGACAGGCAATATCAGGGACTTCAAACAATGGAAGCGCAATATTCACTGCATTTCTAAAAAATATCCGAGCAAATGATCGTGCAACAACTGCCTTCACACCAGCCTTCTGGATCGCGATCGCGGCCTGCTCTCGCGACGAACCACAGCCAAAATTCGTCCCTGCAACGATAATACTGCCTTTCAGGCGTGTGTGAAGTGTTGAGTCAAGATCTTCAAATACATGATCAGCCCAGATCTGAGCGTCTTTCGTTCGCAGGTAGCGTCCGGCAATAATGAGATCTGTATTGATATCGTCTCCAAGACAAATTGCCTCAGCTTGTATTACGTCAGACCCCAACATCACAAAACCTCCATTGGATCTGCGATTACACCAGCCAAAGCGCTCACAGAAGCAGTGGTCACTGATGAAAGGAAGTATGAAGCACCAACACCCATTCTGTTTTTGAAATTCCGGTTTGCAGTTGAAAGTCCGACTTCTCCTTCTCCAAGAACCCCTTGATGATTACCAAGGCAGGGGCCACATCCGGGCGGAATAATTGTACAACCAGCCTCAACCAGAGTCTCGATAATGCCTGTTCTCAAAGCTTGCTGATAGATACGGCGCGATGCCGGCGCAACAATCGTTCGAACAGAGACACTCTGTCCTTTCATAATTTCAGCAGCACGCGCCAGATCCTCATATCTCCCATTTGTACATGTTCCGATAAACACCTGATCCAGTTCAGTATCCGCATGCGTATGCACAGGAACGACAGAATCTACTCGGTGAGGAACTGCAAGAACTGGAACCATATCATCAAGCACGACATCGAGCTCACAGATATATGAACAATCCTCTGGCTCCTGCTGTTTACAGAGAGTCCCATACGCTGCCATATATGTCTCAGTCACACTATCAGCATAAAATAGCCCTGTTTTTGCACCGGCTTCTACAGCCATGTTGCTCAGAGTCATCCGCTCGCTCATACCAAGTCCTGCACACCCCTCTCCGATGAACTCAAGTGCCTGATAGGTGGCTCCATCCATCCCGAGCTTGCCAACATACCACAATGCCAGATCTTTTACCTCCGCGGCCTGTGGAAGGTGTCCATGAAGATGAATTCCGATACTTTCAGGCACCCGAAACCAGGTCTCTCCAAGCGCCCAGATGCCTGCCATATCAGTCGTACCAACTCCCGTTGAAAACGCTCCAAATGCACCAAGTGTGCAGGAATGAGAGTCTGCCCCAACAATGATCTCTCCAGGTGCAACGCGCCCCTCAGCCATGTACTGATGGCAGATGCCTGCACCGACATCAGAAAAATGAAACTGTTGCTTCTTACAAAAATCACGAAGTTCGCGTTGCAATGTCGCAACCTCAGAGGTGTTTGCCGGGGTATTATGATCAAAAATAACATATGTCCTATATGGAGCCTTCACTCCTATTCCGCCCAGCCTATCCCAAACAAGTTTTGTCTGAATGCCAGTACCATCATGAACATACATGCGATCGACTTTGCGATCTACATATGTTCCCGCTTCTGCACCTAAAATACGCTCAGATAATGTTGCCATCTTTAATCACCCTCAACTACCTTTTGTATGCATCTATGAAGAAATTCAGGAGTGACAGCCCCTTTTCCTTCACAATGCTCCTTAATTTCAGCAAGAATAAAATCGATCTTCTCTTCAGGAACTGAGTGCCCGGACGCCGAAAGAACATGAATAAGCGCCTTTCGACC
>WRER01000057.1 GCA_009779205.1 Methanobacteriota archaeon
CCAATGAGTACAATCATATTGGGCGTGTGGCCTAGTCTGGATAAGGCGTCAGCCTCCTAAGCTGAATATCGGGGGTTCAAATCCCCTCACGCTCGTATCTTTCCTGTGCTATGAGTATCAACGCATATTTCTCAATTATCCGCCCTGCAAACTGCATTTTTGCAGGAATTGCCGGTGTTCTTGCGTACTTTATCGTCACTGGTTCACTTCACTGGATAGCACTTGTTGCATGGTGTATGGTGTTTCTGATAACTGCTGCTGGAAATGTCATTAATGATTATTATGATGCAGATATCGATGCTGTGAATCGTCCGGATCGTCCCATTCCATCTGGTGCGCTATCAGCACATGCAGCACTTCGATATGCCGCTTTTTTGTTTGTGCTAGGCAATCTCATTGGAATCATCTCTCTTATATATGGAATGATCCTTCCTCTGGTGATTGCCGCATCGAACTCTGTTCTTTTGTGGTGGTATGCAAAACGCCTCAAAAGAACTCCTGGGCTTGGGAATGCTGTTGTTGCGTACTTATCTGCCAGTATTTTTCTCTTTGGCGCTGCATTCACTGATCCCGATCTGCTTGGATACACCCTTACCTATGCCCTTCCGATAGCTGGAGCAACTTTTGGTGTTATGCTTGCCCGCGAGATTATCAAAGATGCAGAGGATGTCATTGGAGATCAGAAGGCAGGTGCACAGACACTCCCTATCTTGTATGGTGTACCTCATTCTGTTAAGATAGCTGCTGCGTGTGCACTTTTTGGTATTATCTGCAGTATTCTATTGTATTTTCGCTGGGGAATGCTGTATCTCGCAGGCATTATCATCATTGATCTTATTATTCTATTTGGTATCGCAATTGCGTTTTCTTGTGCTACACCCCAATGTGTACAGCAATCTCGCAGCTCTCGTTATCTGAAGTATGGCATGTTTAGCTCACTTCTTGTCTTCTTTTTCGCTGCAGCGTTCCTGTAGAAATCCACACCTGTTTTGATATATGATGTATACCTTTTATTTTCCTCCAAAAGAGAAAACGTAAATTAGGCCTCCTTGGAAACTGTTTTTATATAAATGACGACAAATGTCGGCAAAAAAAGTTTTCATGTATTCTAACCACGAAAGAGACGAAAGAGACGAAAATTGTGTTTTTGCATATGTGTCGTACTATCCTTGTATTGGATTTTTCGTGTTTTTCGTGGTTCATTTTAAACTTTCCGGGGAAATTTAATGCGTAGCATGGTGAATATTCAAAATTCAGTGTGCTACATATAGGGGAAACATAGGCTTACATCGATTGGTGTGAAGTACTCGCTTGAGCAAGCAGAGCGTGAGCTATGTACGCGAAGGAGGGAAGGGCCTGTTTCAGGTTTACTTTTTTGAAAAAAGACAAAATTTCAGATAAATTATATATATTATAAGAATATGAGGAGATAATCACAAAAAAACTGAAAATTGACAATCGTTGCCGTGAGTCAAAACGAATTCGGTCCAATCTCTTTACCTATCATTGGACAGCCTCGTAAGGGACGGGTACATTATATCGACATCTTTATACCTTTTTACGTTGAGGATTTTGCCATATCTAGATGATGGGAAGTACTGCAAGATCCTGCTAATCGTCAGTATGCAGGTGCATTTCCGTAGTACGACTGTTTTACACAGGGGAGTGTAATGCATTATGGATGGGAATAAACAGAATGTTCTGCTCCTGATGGGGGGCATATTGATCGTTTTCATAGCATGTATGGGAACGGTAAGTGCAGATAGTGAGAATAATAATCTAATTCTATCTACGGATGATTTTATAGCATTAAGTGGAGAAGGAAATACATGTAAAGAGACATTTTGGATTGTGCCAAGTCTTTATTGTAGTGGAGTACCTACTGCACAACCTGCACCACTTACTCGTACACTAGATCTTTCCGCGGTTGATCCTGGGACTCTTCAGCCACTTGGTTCTGCGGCATGTATCTTCATAGAAGCGGAACCGATTGCCACTGTTGCTATTACGTTTGAACTTCATGGGAGGAATGGTATATTAGAGCCATCAATCCCATCCAGCGGCTGTGCTTATGCTCCTGGTGGTACATCTGCAAGCCAGTGTTATTATGTACAGGACTTTTCTACGTATGGACTTGGGGAGTACCAGACAGTAGCAAAAATAACACGTGGTTCTGATACGTGTAATGCTTATTCAGATTGGTGGTCTGTATACAACCAAACCGATACTCGCTTTACTCCAACAGGTGAGATCTGGGTCAAAGAGGAGGAAAAAGACTACAAAGTTACATTCACAGCAGGTGAGGATCGAAATCCTCCTCTCGGCATGATGGCAGCAGATACATGTAAGTGGACTATTAAAGATGGCACAACAACAATAAGCGAAAGTAATGGATATGTAGACTGTAGAGGTGGTTTTGAGGCTTTGTTCCCCAACACGCGTCCAGATAGTAAAGATTACAGTGTTACATTAATAGCAAAAAATAATACTGTGCCAAAGGTGGAGAGTACGCCTCGTACAGAGACCATTACTATCATACCGATTGGGTTGAAGATCACACCCAGTACCACCAGCCCAAAGCCTGGTGAGACGGTTGCCTTCACAGGAGATATAGATTGGCTTCCACCCAACACAGCACATTTCGAATGGGATTTTGGGAATGGAAGAACGTACCCGGTTCCATCTGACTTTTTTACGATACAACCACCAGGTGATTCCACGTTAGTAGCTTATATGGACTATGATCTTCCAAAGATTTATACCGTGACTCTCACACTCTTTCAGAACCTCGGTGGCGGTGCAGGCGTTAATCCATATCGAAAAATAACGGCCTCTCTTGACCTTCTGGTAGCAGATCTATTCCCTGATATTAAATACGACCTTCCACAATGCAAAACCATGTCCCCAGAAAAACCATTAGAGTACTCATTTTATCTCGAGTACCCCTCATCTGGACAAGGAGTTACAATCCCAGATGGAGGGTGTAAATGGGACTTTGGGGATGGGAAACCACAAATAATAACCAATCCTTGTCCAACAAAGGCTAATCCACTAAAGTACCCATATGGAGAACCAGGTCAGTATCCGATAACGGTTTTGATGACAAACACAACCTTCAATCTGATAGATATTCCCGTTAAGAAAACTATTGACCCCGAAACAGATGGGGTCATCTATGCAGACTTTGAGTATTTCCCGAAAATCCCAAGGAGAGGAGATACAATTGAATTTAGGAACAACTCAACAAATAGTGTAGGTTTAAAATGGGAATTAAACCCTGGTGATGGTAGCGACAATTACTCAGGAACCATATCAACCAGTACTGATTTCCTCGAACGTCACAAGTACGAAGCAGATGGGCCGTTCGAGATTACACTGAAAATATGGCCTCCTCAATCTGGTTGTGGTCCAACGAGTTACAAAGAATGGATCTACCTCGGTCAGATAAAAGCAGCCTTCGAATGGCGTGTTGTGGAACTCGATGGACCAAGATTCGTTGTTGAATTCACAGACACCAGCATCCCTCAAGAACTCATTACTGAAAGAGAATGGGAGTTCGATGGACAAACATTCGGTACTGGAGGAACTGCAATATACACATTCCCAGCATATGGCGAATACCCAGTCAAACTCACCATAAACGGAGACAAAACAACAACAGGCATAGTGAAACTTGATTCAAGAAAACCACTCATTTGGACAGACGATGGTATCAAAGTAGATGGAGGTATCGAAATCAAAGCAGGTACAAGAGTTACATTCAATGGACATTCTCCTGTATTCTCTGCACTCTCTGCCGACTCTGATGAGATTGAAAAATGGAAGTGGGAGTGGTACATTGATTCTGCATTCGTAGGTGAAGGAAAAGTGTTCACGTACCCATTCGACACACCTAACACACCACCCGGTAAGCCCTACAATGTCGTCCTTCATGCAACAGACGAGGATGGTGTAGTTGCAATATCAGATCCATTCAAGGTATGGGTATGGCCAGATATCGGATTTAAGATCACAGAAAACCCTGTGAAAGATTGTACGGACTTCTTCCCGGACGTAGAGTACTCCCTCAAGGCATCTATCAACCACGGCAGTGTAAAAAATCCAAAATTCACTTGGACACTGCCTAATAATGAGGGTACATTAGCAGATACTGATACTATTGCATACACGTTCAAGAATAAAGATCCTCAGAAATTTAGAGTAGAGGTCAGAGACGGAGATACTATCATAGGAAGGTATTCACAACCTATCACGGCAGTAGGTAACATACTCGGCTTCACATTCACACCAGACCCACCAAAAGAGCTCGACTCCAACACAAAAAGAGTAGATGTAACATTTACCGGAACATGCTCTGTCAGCACCGGAGGACCTTGTATACCAGAAATACCTGACCCCTTCGGATGGAAATGGAATTTTGCTAATGGTATGCTTGATTCTGGTCGAACCGTAACATCCTCTTACAGTACAGCAGGTACCTACGACGTCATACTGACAGCAGAAAATTCCTGTGGCACAGGGTATCACCCCGATACGATTACAATTAGAGAAAAACTGGAAGCTGACTTCACCTACGATTACGCAAGTTCAGGAAATCCATTAGAAATTCAGTTCACAAGCACATCCCTTGGAGGACCTACACATTATCAGTGGAGAGGCGATGCACAACACGGTTGGACAAGTCAGCAACAAAACCCAACACAGCTCTACCCGGGACCAGGAGACTATGAAGTTACATTAACCATCGGAAGAGACGGTGCACAAGCCAACAGCATCACACTACCAGTTAGTCTTCCAATCCCTGGCCCAAAACCAGATTTGACACCTAAATTCAAAGCAGAGCCAATGAATGGCCCGGTACCACTGACGGTATACTTCACAGATCTGACTGAACCCAGCGGCAATGTACTGGGCTGGGAGTGGGACTTCGGTGACGGTACATTCTCCGACGAAAAACAACCAGATCCGAAGATCTATACCCAACGACAAACTTATACTGTATCTTTACGGGTTTGGAACGGAGACAAATGGTTTGGACCATATCAACAACGAATAACTGCTGGCACACCCCAAGACCTGACACCAAACTTCTTCGTTGATAGGCCGACGACTACAGGTCTGGCACCATTTAGTGTACACTTCATGGATGACACCACACCGAAAGGCGAAGCAGTGAGATGGGAGTGGTTCTTCTATGATGGCACTGGTTCTCATAAAACAACTGAACCATACATTACGCATACCTTCAACAATCCCGGTATCTACGATGTAAGGATGATCGCGTATAATGGAGCTGAAAAAGGCTTCCCTGTAACAAAATCGAAACTCATCGATGTCGGCATGCCAATTACGGCTGACTTTGTAACCAGCAGGACGCAAGGATCACTGCCACTTACAGTACAGTTTACTGATACATCAACAGGAAGCAATATTGACAGCTGGGAATGGAACTTTGGACCACAACATAGTTCATCGTCACTCAGAAACCCACGAATCACCTTCACAGATCCTGGTACATACCCAGTCAGATTGACAGCATCTAGTTCAAAATATCAGAGCTCAGATACCAAGTCAATGGAAATTGACATTATTCAACATACTGGACCCGTTACAGCATCATTTACAGCAGATCCTGCTATTGGTCAGGCACCCCTGTTCGTAGCGTTCACAGATACGTCTGCCGGATACCCGGATGTCTTTGAATGGGAATTTGGCGACGGTGAAACTTCTACCGCGAGAAACCCTGGCCACTTATTCAAAGACCCAGGTAGGTACCGCGTCATACTGACTGCAAAGAATAGTGCAACAGGTGACTATGATCAATACTATGATTGGATCAGAGTCACATCAGATGGTTTGCCAGATGTTCAATTTGAGGCTAAGGAGGAGGAAAAAGTTGGAGCTGCACCATTTACCGTCTGCTTCACAGACCAGACAAATACAGGGAATCCTGAGTTTGAAGCAACCAGCTGGCTGTGGAGCTTCGGAGATGGAACCAATTCACTTCAACAAAACCCATGTCACACATACAGAAACCCAGGTCTGTACACCGTTACACTGGAAGCGAAAAATGCACAAGGAGTCGGTCAAATTATTAA
>WRER01000058.1 GCA_009779205.1 Methanobacteriota archaeon
ACTTACGCAAAACTGCATGTTTGTAGATCATAATGCCTTAATTAAGTCATGTTGATTTTTGTGTAATTCCTGTCACATTTCGTGCTTTTCGTATATTTCGTGATTAAAAATGAAAATGTGAAGGATTCAACCACTGTGTTCGCTGTAGTATTATGTGTACAACACAATCATATAAGCCAAAAACAATGAAAGAAGAACAAGACCTTCCCATCTTGTTATTTTTCCTCTCGATAATGGAATCATGGTTAACAATAATGCTGCGCTAATACCAAAAAGCCACATCATGTCAGAAATAAACAGCGCGTGGTCGGTGATAGTCAGGGGCTGGATAACGGTTGTTATTCCCAAAACTCCTGCAACGTTGAAGATATTTGAACCGATAATGTTTCCAACCGAAAGATCCGCTTCTTTTTTGAAAGCAGCCATTAATGATGTCATCAGCTCTGGCATACTTGTACCGATCGCAACAATGGATATACCGATAACACGCTCACTGACACCCCACAACAATGCCACTTCGCGAGCTCCGTGAACGAACCATCCAGAGCCGAAATATAACCCTATAACCGCAACTAAAATCATTAATATCGCTTGCAAAGGGTTTATGGTCGCTTCTATCGTTTCTTTGGAGGTGTTATTTTTTCTTGATTTGTAAATAGACCAAGCGGTGTAGGTTATCAATATCGTTAAAAAGAAAAGACCTTCATAAAAACTGATAATGCCATTATAACCAAAAATAAGCAGCAGAGAAGTTACAAAAAACATCATCATTATATCAAAGCCTATCGCTCTGTTCCGAATGGGGATCGGAAGAACCAATGCCACAATAGCCAAAACACATCCCATGTTAGCAATATTTGAACCTATAACATTCCCTAAAGAAATGTCATGCGCACCTTCAAGAGCAGCTTCAACGCTGATAAATACTTCAGGTAAGGAGGTCACATATGCGACTACCGTCAAACCAATTATAAATGTGCTTATTTTAAAATAACGCGCAAGTTGAACGGATCCCGAAACTAACCAGTTACCGCATATTATCATTACGATAAGTCCCAAAAGAAGCCCAATGTATGCTGACATAGTTTTAAAATGATCTAATTAATCTATACTATATTTTTTTGTTATTATTTAATTTATGCGTTGTTTTCAAAACGCATCTCACCCGTTTGTGCCTAAACTGTTCGTTAGGCCTTTTGTTTTCCGGTCGGAAATGACGAATCACTCTCTTCGTTCGTTCTGATTGGTCCTTTTTAATGTTGGCTAAAATGATAAAAAAATAATTTCAGAATCGATATAATATATAAGAGGTTAAAAAATAATGGATGACTTCCTCAAAGCCTTATGCAGTGATCTGACCTATAATCAAACATGAAACAAAGGATGGATCTATGTAAAATCGATCCGAGATGAGGTAAAATGCCCTTATTGCGAGACGATATCAAATAATAGTACATAGTCGGTATGAAAGGTCATTCCAATACAGGGAAAAAAGTCAAAACCCTCTAGAAAAAAGAAAATTTCTGTAATAACCCCGCTTGCGGAGATAAAACATTTGCTGAAAGATTTGATTGCCTTTTGGAGGCTGTCCAGTCTTTTTACTTCTCACCGGACAGCTTCCAGGTGTACACTGCTTCCAAATCGATCCATTTATACCATCTTTCTGCGAATAATATGAAGCCATGATCTAGCTAGTGATAGCTATGATCTGCAAAAGATCGAAACATTCGTATCTGGAGATGAATTCTCTCTGTGAGCAGAACTCATCGGGCTGAAAATGTGGGATGTGAACGGGAAAGGGCCTCAATTCGCGCAGTTTGCGTTGAAATGCCCGCCTTCAGGAGAGACTGGAGAACCCAAATGTGATCACAATCTCTTATACGAGACCAAGGTAACCAGTGATATGACTGATACAGATCAGCATAGCATCTGGCATCTAACTCTCTCTTATCGTCAATAAGTGAATCTCCTCGCTTTGACATCGTACAGAAAATAAGGATGATATAAAAATGCCGAAAAAACACAGACCACGCATGGGGTCACTGGCATACAGCCCTCGCAAACGGTCTAAAAGCCAGGTCCCAAAGTATCATGCATGGCCCGCCTATGAAGGAGCTCCTTCTATCCAGGGTTTTGCAGGGTACAAAGTTGGTATGACTCACCTCATCATGACAGATGACCATGCCAAGAGCCCAAGCGAAGGCAAGGAGATCATGGTCCCTGTCACCGTTATCGAGGTTCCAAGCATGAAGGTGGCAGCTGTTCGTGTATACCGGGAAGACACCTATGGCCGTCATCCCCTTACCGACATCTGGACCAACTCCCTTGATCCTGAAATTTCACGTGCGCTCATTCCTCCAAAAAAGGATCTGCGCACAGCTAATGAACAAACAGCACGTGAATCATTAGAACAGGGAACCATAACAGACATCTACGTTCTGACTTACACCCGTCCAGTCACCATCTCTGGTGTTCCGAAAAAAGTTCCGGACCTCATGGAAATGCGCATCGGTGGCGGAAGTATCGAAGAGCGATTTGACTATGCCCTCTCACTCCTTGGCACCGAGATCTCTGTACAGAGCCTCTTTCAGATCGGTCAGTACACAGATATCACTGCCGTCACGAAAGGAAAAGGCACACAAGGGCCTGTAAAACGCTGGGGAATACATCTTCGCAAGCGCAAGCACTCCCGTGGTGGAAAAAAGCGTCATATCGGAAACCTTGGACCATGGACACCTCACCACGTTCGCTGGCAAGTTCCCCAGATGGGGCAGATGGGTTATCAACAGCGCACTGAGTTTAACAAACGCCTTCTCAAAATTGGCGAAAATGGCACTGAAGTAACTCCAAAAGGTGGATTCCTCCACTACGGAGAAGTAAGGAACCCATATATCCTTGTAAAAGGTTCGATTCCAGGTCCAGCAAAGCGACTTGTTCGAATACGTCATGCAATGCGCATTGGAGAACATGAGATTCGTGAACCGGTAATCAGCTACATAAGCCAGGAAAGCAAGCAGGGATGATCTGAATGAAAGCACAGGTATTATCACTGACAGGAGAGATCATTCGAGAAATTGATCTTCCAGCACAATTTGACACTGCATTCCGACCAGACCTCATTAAAAAAGCCGTTATCTCGCTTCAAAGCCTTCGATACCAACCACATGGAACCAATCCTTTTGCAGGTATTACAGCATCAGCAGAAGGCTGGGGAAGTGGAAGAGGTGCGTCACACGTTCCGCGTCTGAAAAACAGCTCCCGCGCTGCAAAAGTACCTCAGGCAAAAGGAGGACGTGCTGCCCACCCGCCAAAAGTTCAAAAAGTTCTCATTCGTTCCATAAATAAAAAGGAAAAGCGAAAGGCACTCAACTCTGCAATCGCTGCAACAGCAAATGATGAGATAGTTCGCTCCCGTGGTCACCAATTTACAGGAACTGTACCTTTTGTTCTCTCTGATGAATTAGAAAGGCTAAACCAGACTCGTGAAGTCATAGCCTGCCTCAAGGCAATTGGTGTCTATGCTGACATTGAACGTTCTGCACAGAGCCGTAAAGTCAAGCCTGGACGAGGAAAGATGCGTGGCCGCAGGTACAAACAACGAAAAAGCGTGCTTATCGTTACTGGATCCCAGCCACTTCGTGCTGGACGAAACCTCGCAGGTGTAGACGTCTGCTCTATCAAGAGTTTAAATGTCGAGCATCTTGCACCAGGAACGCACGCTTCACGACTCACCATCTGGACGGAAAGTGCAATCACAAAACTCGCGGAGCGTGATCTGTAATGCAGATACTTATTCACCCCTACGCTACAGAAAAAGCAACAACTCGTATTGTGGAAATCTTCGGTCAGCTTCAATTCATTGTCGTCAAAGAAGCCACAAAACCACAGATCAAAGCTGCAATCGAAAAAGCGTATGGTTACAAAGTCACCAAAATCCAGACTGCAATGACCAACAAGGGCACGAAAAAAGCAACCATTACCTTTGAAAATCCAAAGGCAGCTGAAGAAATTCTCAGCAGACTTGGTATAATGTAGGTGTAACATGGCCCATCGAATTACAACTCAAAGCCGTGGAAAAGGAGGCCCAACCTATCGGGCGCCATCCCACCGATATAAAGCTGAACTCAAGCACATCAAAACCGGCGATGCAATCATTACCGCTGTTATTATAGACATCGAACATGATCCTGCACGCCATGCACCAATTGCCCTTGTAAAACTCGCAACTGGGGAAAAAATATACATTCTTGCAACTGAAGGAATGGCTGTTGGCGACATAATCTCCTGGGGTCCAAAAGGAGAAATTCGCAGTGGAAACACAATGCCTCTTTCTGAAATCCCTGCCGGTTTTTATGTGTGCAATATCGAAGCACGCCCATTAGATGGCGGTAAATTCGTACGCGCAAGTGGTGTTCAGGCAATGGTCACTGATCATACTGGAACACGCGTTGCAGTTCGCATGCCAAGTGGGAGAACAAAATGGTTCCATGCAGACTGTCGTGCTACGATTGGCGTCGTCGCCGGTGGTGGACGCAGTGAAAAACCATTCTGCAAGGCTGGAAAGAAATACCACAAGATGAAAAATACCGCCAGCAATTGGCCACGCGTCCGCGGGATGGCAATGAACGTTATCGACCACCCATTCGGTGGTGGAAATCACCAGCACCCAGGTCGTCCAAAGACCGTGAGTCGAGGAACCTCACCTGGTCGAAAAGTTGGACACATTGCTGCAAGCCGCACTGGAAGGAAGTGATCTGAATGGCAAAGAAACAACAGAAAAGACTCCCACGACGAAAGGAGGAGTTTACCTATCATGGCTATAAGATCGAAGAACTCAAGGCAATGACACTTGAGGAACTCATTCCTATCATGCCAGCTGGCCCTCGCCGAAAAATTACCAGAGGGTGGAGAGAAATCGAAGAAAAATTACTCGCTGATATTCGTAAAGGCACAAATAACCGCGTTAAAACACATCTTCGCGGCATGATCATCTTACCAGAAATGGTTGGCCGCGAGATCGAGATCTATAATGGAAAGGACTTCGTAAAAATCGAAATTCAGCCTGAGGCTGTCTTCCATTATCTTGGTGAATTTTCGCCCACCCGCAGAAAGGTTGCTCACGGTTCTGCTGGTATTGGTGCAACGAGATCAAGTAAGTTCGTACCTCTGAAGTGATTGCCATGGCACGCATTAAGTATTCAAATGATCTTAAAGGCGCTCAATTCGCCAGAGGTAAAGTTAATGAAGCCCCAATTTCGCCAAAACATGCAGTTGAGATTGGCAGATTCATAAATGGTATGAACCTTGAGAATGCTGAGGAATACCTCAAGGATGTTATTGCTCTCAAAAAAGCAGTCCCATTCAAACGTTTTAACAGAAACGTTGCACACAAACGGGGCCTTGAAAAATGGGATGCAGGAAGATACCCACAAAAAGCATCTCAAGTCTATCTCAAATTATTACACAGTGTAAAGAAAAATGCAGAATACGATGGCCTCGATCCTGAAAACCTCACTATCATTCACGTTTCTGCAAATCGCGGAATGAGGCGACGTGGATTCATGCCCCGTGCAATGGGTCGCGCCACTCCAAAAGATCGTGAATCTGTAAACATTGAAATAATCGTCGAGGAGCGTGAAGAGTAATGGCAGTCGAACGTAAGTTTATCGCAGATGGTGTCCGAAAGGTTCGTGTTGAAAAGCACCTTATCAAGGAACTCAAACGTGCCGGATATGGAGGAATGGATCTCGTGAGAACCCCTCTTGGAACTCAAGTCACCATTTTTGCAGAAAAGCCGGGTATTGTCATTGGAAAAGCAGGAAAAGTTGTACGTCAGCTCACACAGGATCTGTCCACAACTTATGGTGTTGACTCACCTCAGGTTGAAGTCCAACAGGTTGAAAACCCAAATCTTAACGCACAAATTATGGCAGAGCGTCTCGCATCTGCGATCGAACGTGGTTGGTACTTCCGAAAGGCTGGAACTTCGACACTTCGTCGTGTGATGGACTCCGGAGCACTTGGGTGTGAAGTTGTACTCTCCGGAAAACTCACTGGAGCCCGTGGCCGTGTTCAGAAGTTTACAGA
>WRER01000059.1 GCA_009779205.1 Methanobacteriota archaeon
ACGACAGTCATTGTCGTATATAACTTACTATCCGGCATGATCGAGGAGGGAAGTTCTCTCGACTTCTGGACTGCTGTCCGATACAGTCTTTTCATGTCTGTTGCATCAGTGACAACAACTGGATTTTGGAATACAACCCTTGGAGGATGGGGTGATGTCAGCCTCATCCTGATCATGCTGCTTATTTTTATTGGGGGCTCAACTCTGAGCATGGCAGGGGGCATTAAACTTCGAAGAGTGCTTCTTTGGTTTGCAGGGCTTACCTGGTGGATGCGTCAGATATTTGCTCCCTCCCATGCCATGGTACCTTTGTTTTTTGAGGGGGAACGGATCGGAACAAGGGATGCAAACCTGGAGATTTCAAAAAGTACTATCGTCATCGTCTCTTCTGTGCTGCTTATTGGAGTTGCCATTCTTTTGCATGTGCATGTGCAGCCTGATATTGCTGTACTTCCTGTTATTTTCGACTCGATATCTGCGTTTGGGACATGTGGGATCTCATTAGGCTATTTTAAGGCTGATATGCCGATTATTAAGATCTGGGTAGATATCTTTTTGATGTGGGCTGGAAAATTAGAGATGATTCCCGTTATTATGCTCATAATGGCTTTATTTAGACGTACAGATGCATAATATATTCATCTTTCATTATGCTCTTTTTGAAAGTAAATCAATGATTCAAATCACGTCTAATTTTCGTTTATTTTCATGAATTTTCTTGAAATGACCGTTTATAGGTTCTTCTTTTTCGCTTCTGTTTACTTTCACCCCATTCATATAACGTTTATATGTCTCTATTCTGACTTTTGATTGTCACTATGGGCACGAACATTACTACTGTTGGATATATACGAAAATCACGTGCAACTGCACTTGATGAAAATGGTGTACCAATCGAAGTACTTGAACTGCATCTTCCAGGTTCGATCTATGCCGTTCGGAGTGATGAAATCCGTTCTGCACTTCGTGGTTCATTCTCAGCGCGGATCTTTCATGTAAAGCGAAATTGGCATACATATCTGTGTGGAACTTTTGGTATATGCAGTCTTTCTCTTACCAAACGAGCAATGAACCTGACATTATTTGATGGCACACGGTATACTATCTCAGTAACATCTCTCAAAAGTGCCCTCTCGTCGTCGCGTTATGCACCAGTTGCATCACTTTCGACAGAGTCTGCATCATTGAACCATCCCCCGGTTCGAGCAATGCGACATAGTGAAGTACAAATGGCATATTAACAGGTCCATCTATACTCAACTCAAAACCCCCAAAATACCTCCTCTTTTCTCTTTCTATTCAGTTGTTTTTTATAGTGAGGGGCATAACAATTATACTCATAAGGTACAAAAGAATAAAGCGTATTGATTATCTGATGTACCTCAGTTACTCAATTACCTCCAGATGAATCTACTAATAGTATAATAGCATGGTTATGGTGTGTTGTTACGTCTTTGGATATGTGGTGCATAACCCATTCATTTGAGATAATAGCAGCAGCTTTCCATACAGTGAATACAAAAATTCCATACTAATATGCGAATATTGATTATCACAGTCGAATAGCTTACAAATAGTACTATACTGGAACCAATATGCAACGTGAAATAGGCTTTAAAGAGCGTAGATATATCGAAGAACTGCGCATCCTTACAAAGGCAACAGCTCTTGATTGTATCATCGATCCCCGTTTTGAACGAATTATTTATGTCATTAAAAAAGGAGATATGGGCTTTGCCATTGGAAAAAAGGGTGAAAATATACGCCGTCTTGAAGGAGTACTCGGTAAGAAAGTAGAGATGGTAGAGTACGATGATATGATAGAGGGATTTTTAACAAATATCTTCAGGCCTGCTCAAGTGATTCAATTTGATCGGGATGATGACTCAAAGAAAATTAATACCCTCGTTGCAAAACGAACTGATGTAGGTATTGCAATTGGCAAAAACGGCTCTACGATAGAAAAGGCTCGTACATTGATGAAACGTTTTTACGGTTATGAGGTAGCAGAAATCCTGGTGCAATAATGACTCAGTCAGCGATTTTAGACACCATCTGGGAGACAATAAACGACAGAGTTGATCATCCAAAAGATGACTCATACACATGTCATATTCTTAGCCATCGGAAAGGAATCGATAAAGCACTTGAAAAGGTTGGCGAAGAATCCACTGAATTTATCCTTGCTGTAAAAAACAAAAAATCAGAGTCCATCATTGGAGAAGCTTCCGATCTTGTATTTCATCTGATGCTGGCAGTAAAGGCGGCTGGTCTTGAAATGGAAGATGTATACACTGAACTTGCAAAAAGACATATGCCTGCACAAGAATGAGGTACAAAAAGGATTTTTACGAACAACGAACGAACTAAAAGATAAAAATGAGTGGTTGCGTCTCACTCATTCTCTATTACGCTCTTTTCTGTTTTCTTTTCAAAGAAATAAAAACCAGTATTTGTCATATCCAAGACATCTTCAGGAGTCGGTCTTGTAAGCAGGCTTACGATAATCATTGCTGCAATAGAGCAGAGCAATGCGTAGAAGCTGAAGTGCATTGGTAATGGAGCGATGTATCTTGACATCACCGCAAAGACAAGTGCCCCAATCAGTCCAACAGCCATTGATGCGATCGCACCTTCTCTTGTTGCTCGGCGCCAGTACAATCCGGCAAGTAAAGGCACAGCAAATGTGGCAAGCATCGTTCCAATTCCCATCCAGATGAGAAATGCCAGGATATTAGGGGGATTTAAGACAAGGAGTACAGTGAGAATTCCTGATGCAAACACAGCAATTCTGCTGACTCGAAGCACTTCATGATCCGGAGCCTCAGGTTTGAGGATATTTTTGTAAATATCCCATGAAAACATCGTTCCGATCGTAAGCATAAGCCTGTCTGTGGTAGACATAGTCGCAGCTAAAACGATTACTCCAAACAGAGCAAATACAAGAGTACTTGGGATCGCTCCTTGCACTCCAAGCAAAAAGATATAATCTTTCGCATTTGCAACATCCGGCAGCGTCACAAGTCCATTTCCAACCAAGCTAAATCCTGCAAATCCGGTGACTTTCAGAAGAATCATCATAACTGCATAGAGTGCAAAGCATACAAATGGAGCCCACTTGAAGTATCGAACATCCTTCACCGCAATGACATTGTTTATCACATGTGGTGCGCAGGCGAGCCCTATCATCAAAAAGATAGCCATCGAGATCAGATACTGACCCGAAAAGCCATGAGCGGCATCAGCAGTCCACGGCATCAGCAGATTTGGATGTACAGCTCCCATCGCGAGGTTTATTGCTTCGACTCCTCCTGCAAAGGAAATCACGATCGGTGCCATAATAAGCACGCCAACAACCATCATTGCTGCCTGTACAACTCCCGTGATCGCGATTGCATACAGTCCTCCAATCACGGTATAGATAATAACAACGATTGCACCGATTAAGAGTGCGAGCCAGTGTGGTATGCCAAACAGCAATGTGAGAACGATACTGATAGCTGTGTACTGGCCTGCAAGATAAATAACAGATACTACAATGCCGGCAAGAGAACTTACGCTTCGAACTGCTTTTGCGCTCTGGTATCGGTGTGCGAGATAGTCCTGGACAGTCATATATCCAGTCTTTTTCGAAACCTGGAATAATTTCACACCAAAGAAGATGATACAGAATGAGATGGAAAGCGGTACAAACAACTGCTCCCATATGGTAGACCATCCGAGTGCAAATCCAAGACCAGGAACTCCAAGAAGTGACATACCTGAGCAGACTGATGCAAACATCAGGAGGGTGAATACCCAAAATCCTAAAGATCTGCCTGCAACAATGTAGTCTGATGCCGTTTTTACTTTTCGTGAAGCCCAGACTCCAATAGCAATCATGAGTACGCAGTATATCGCAACAACCGCAACACTACCCGCATCAATCGCCATCGTTATCACTCCTAAAGGTAAATGCCCATATCAGAAGGAGAAGCGCAAATAATACAAATGCGCCTAACACGATAAAAAATGTACTTTCAGGTAATCCTACTATCATATTATCCATGTTAACATATGGCATGCTAATATTTAACACACTCGGAATTTCAAAATATTGCAACCGATCGAATAAAAAAGAATTATAAAATTGGGTTTAGATAAGACTCAAGAGTTGGGAGATCTGCGACGCCTTCGATACGTTGCACCAGTTTTCCATCCTTTTCAATGATGAGTGTTGGTACGACTCGAATACCATACTCTCCTGCGAGCGGGCCATTGGTGTCCACATCAATCTTTTGGATCTCGACTTTATCCCCAAGCTTTTGCTTTAATGCCTCAAGAATTGGAGATTGCATCTTACATGGACCACACCAATCTGCATAAAAGTCCTTGATAATTGGAACTGACATGACACAGACATCGAATTAAAAAGGGATAAAGGTATCGATAATACCTGTTGTTCTTTTTTATTTCGACAAAATTGCCATAATAATGCGGCCATATGCCGGTCGGGTTATAACTGCTCCCACAATCACACCAAGAATTGAGATAATAGCAAATCCTCGAAGTGTTGAGAGATCCATCAGCGCGAGTGGAAGCATTGCAATAACAGCCGTTGCTGCTGATGCAACAATAATGCCAAGTGCCCGCTGCAAACGCTTTAGATAGATAGTTGGCGACGGTACCTTTCCTTCATGCAAGATTTCGTCTGTAATAATCACCAGCTGATCAATACCTGATCCAAGCACTGCAATCAAACCAGCAATAGTTGCGAGATCGAGTTGCATCGTAAGACTTGCAAATCCAAGCAGGATGATAATCTCTGATGAATTGATAACTATCATCGGCAGCACGATTGCAGGCTCACGATACCTGAAATAAACAGCGACTGCAACAGCAAACAGTGCAAATATTCCGGCAATGACGCACCAGAATTTGAACTGTTCACCAAGCTGGGCAGACATCGATCCTGAACCCGCTAGTTTAACATCAACTGGAAGTGCTCCATTACGCAAGTGAATCTCAAGAACTTGGGCGGCTTGCCTTCCTTCCTCACCAAACCCTGTAGAAGCAACAAGTGAGTTCGATGGTCGAACACTGAGATCTGCTGCAAGCTCTGGAGATAATGGTGCACTATACACGATTTCTCCATCAAGGTACATGATCAGTGGACGGTTCCTTGGATCAGAAACCGCACCATGCTGAATCGCCCCCTCCTGGAACTGTCTTGCACCGACTTCTGATAAACTGAATGAAACTCCCCATTGATTACTGTTTGGGGGGTTTTGAGATGGATTTTGAACAGAAGAGATAACATCCCCAAAGAGGACATGCTCAGTCACTGGGTTTAGAGCATCTCCACCTGTCTGAACACGTATCTCAAACTTCCCCTGCTTTCCAACAACTTCCAGAGCTTCTGCTATTGAGACGCCGGCAAGTTCAACGCGAATATATCGTGCGACATTGTTCAGACCAACAACGGTGTAAATTCTTGCATCTCTGTTTCCAAGACTGTTTACCTTGTTTTCAAGCACTCTCTTGACATCATTTGCAGTATTTTTTACGATTCCGGGATTATATGCAATAAGATTTGCTTCATATTTTTCAAATAATGCAGCAAGCTCAGCTTCCGGAACAGATTTTCGTATCTCAAGTGTATTTTGATCGATAAAGATGACATCTGTTTCCAGATCTTTTGAGAGACCGGTTATGAGCGATTCAAGATTTCTTTGGTCTGTATCAAATGTGACTACTAATCCTTGAAACTCCAGTTGAATCCAGGCACCACCTTCCAGATCAAGTCCATACTTGAGATTCGTTGTGAGATGTCCATCTTCAAAATGTGGTCCAATCGCAATAACAGAGAGAATCAATATAATAATCAGTGCAAAGACACGATAGTCCTTTACAAGCTCAGTATATGATTGTTTATCCATTATGCTCTCCCTCCTTTCTTACGTGCTTTGAAGAAATCTGGCAATGCTCCTCCTTCTGAGTACCATTTCAGGATCCCTGCATTCGTGAGCCAGGTATTCATGAGATCAAAGAGAAGTCCAATCAATAAAACAGCGGACATTTCACTGATAATCGTGATATG
>WRER01000060.1 GCA_009779205.1 Methanobacteriota archaeon
ACTCAGATCAATGCCGACAAACTCCATTCAAAAGCAAAATGGACTCCTTTTGAAGGAATGGATGCGATATTTCCGTCAGTTGTTCTTCTCTCAGGTCAGGTGGCATATGATGCAGGATCAGATCGATTTGCAAAAAAGGAAGTGAAATGGTTTTGCAGATCATCTGATTGATGACATTGAGGCTTCCTCAGAAGCCTCTAACCATTTGGATTCTCGATATTAGCCCTATAAAAGCCTTAATTTCCATCTGGATTGCATAGAGGCGGTTCGTCATTATAGGACTTACGCAAAAATCAACACAACTTAAATGCTTATTAACTTAAAATAATTAATTGAAGTAATTTAATTAAGGCATTATGATGTACAAACGTGCAATTTTGCGTAAATCCTAAGAAGGAAAAGGAAGAGAAATGTGAAAAATGGTTTTGCCGAAAGGATTAACTCTTCAAAATCGGGTGAAATGGGTGGGAAAATGAATGATCGCTAAAAAAGAGGCGCGGAATGTGGGAGTACTATTGCATCTACCCCTTTAACCGACTTCACTCCATAATGGCTTTTAAAAGGAGCATAATGCCAAATGTTACTGCAATTACATAAATAGCACCAGCAAACCAGCTAAATGTCTCATTTGTCGATAGGTATGGTGAATTTAGAGCGAGTGAAGATCCAACTACTAAGGCCCCAATGAGAAGGCCCATCACCATTCGATCAGTGGCATGGGAGATTGCAGTGGAAAGAGCTTGAAGCTCAGGCGATTTTATCGTGAATGTAAACTTTCCAGATGATACATTCTGCATAACAGATGTTATATTTCGCGGCAAGTCCGCAATAGTGGTTGCAATAGTGAATAGTAAATGGGGGAAATTTTTCACGTTCTGTAGCGTCAAGATTTCATTTTCCATCATTTTTGTGAGATAGGGCTGCACTTCTTTTCTAAAGTTAAACGCAGGGTCCAATGTGATCGCAACATCATACACCATCCATATGACTTTGAGTACCTGCATTAATGATGATGGAACCTGAATTTCATACTCCTGCATGAGTTCCAGCAAAGAATCCATAAGAGAACCAAAATCCATTGCACGAACATCTGTAGCTGCATTAACTTGAAGAACATAATTGAGTTCATCCAGAAATTTTTCAGAAGTTGGTATATTCATACCAAAAGCTCGAAATGCATCACAGACATTTTCAACGTCCATATCCACAATTGAAAGTAATAACTTTATGAAATGAATTCTGCGTTCCTGACGCAGCAGGCCAACCATTCCGAAGTCTATGAAAATAAGTGTTCCATCCGGAGTAAACATCACATTGCCAGGATGAGGATCAGAATGAAAGAACCCATCAATAAATACCATCTGAAGATAAGCCTGAAATCCGGCGACAGCAAGGGATGTTGGATTGATACCATACATCTGCATCGCTTCGACATTGTCGATACGAAATCCCTCAACAAACTCCATTGTGAGAACTGTTGATCCCGAGTATTCCCAGTATATTTTTGGAGCTCGCACCTTTGGATTTGAAGAAAAGTTTGTATTCAGTCTGTCAGCATTCGTACCTTCGTGCACGAAGTTTAGCTCTTGATAGATCTGTGTGACAAACTCGCTGACGATTCCTCTTGGATTATAAGGCTTGACATTTGGAATAATGATCTCGATAAGCTCTGCCAATGTCTCAAGGAGAGGAAGATCGACAGCGACCTGCTCTCTGATTCCGGGTCGTTTGACTTTAATTGCTACAGCTGAGCCGTCATGTAGTACTGCTCTATGTACTTGTGAGATAGAGGCGGCTGCAAATGCTTCACTATCAAATGTTGCAAACGCACTCTCAATCGGTCCACAGACTGATTCAATTGTATCTTTTACAGCTTCAAACGGAAGGGGAGGTACTTTGTCCTGTAACTTTTCGAGTTCGTGACAGAGTTCAATAGGAAAAGTTTCTCTTCTGGTGCTTAAGATTTGGCCAAATTTGACGAAAGTTGCTCCAAGATCTTCAATGGCCATTCTAAAGCGAACATAGGGAGGGAGATCATAGACATCTGGATGCAACCTCTTTTGAATCTCCAGTTTTTCATATCCAGGAGATAGATCTTCTAGTAAAAGAGAACCAAATCCATAATAAAACAAAACATCAACTATCTCAGCGTACCGCTTGAACTCTGCATCAAACATGCTACCATTTATTTTGATTTTTGAGATTATAGGAGTTACGGGTTTCTTTGCTTGCTTTTCATTTCAGTGTAGAGTCCATATACATGTATCGTGAATCAAAACGGTTAGAAGTTTATGTCTGGACAATCACAAGAATTCCTAAAATAACAATGAGTGTTCCAACAATCCGAAGTGCAGGTAATTCTTCATTAAATAGAAATTTCGATGCAAGCAATACAATAATAAATGTCAATGCAATGAATGGATAGACATAACTGAGGTCTTTTCTGGAAAGTGCAACAAGCCAACAGAGCATACTCAATCCATACATACCAACGCCTAAAACGACATATGGATTTAATGCCATGCTCACTAAGGTATCGAGATTAAGCTCAGTAATGGCTCCTTCAATATTCATGCCCCATTTCCATGTGATTTGACCAAGAGATGCAAATGTTATGCCAATAAGAATGATGATAAGAACGTCCACATTATCTCCTTTTCTCGTTTTCGTTTAAAGCAATTATTCTATTTTCAATCCTATCCATCTTTTTAGAGAGATAATCTATTAAAAGAGCGAATGAAAACGTTTGTATGCCGAGCAGTATTAAAAAAATAGCAATCACCGGAAAATATGCATGATTGAGATCATGCACAGTAAAACGTTCGTGCAAGCTATATATCCCAAACAAAAGTCCGATGATAATCAACGTGATGCTCGGACTTAAAATCATCTTTCCAAGAGGTGATGTCTCGTTCCAGGCAATTGAGACGAGGCCACGAAACATGTGAATGCCGTCACGAATAGGATGTAATTTTGAGACACCAACACGTTCTCTATACACAATGGGAATTTCTGCAATTCTATATCCCAGCTTTGCAGCACGAACTGTCATCTTTGTCTCAAATTCAAGACTTCGGGCAGTAACATCCAGCATAGGCATCATCTTTTTAAACAGTGCCCGGTACCCGGTCTGTGCGTCCAAAACTACCTTTCCACTGATGTACCCCGCAAGACTTGAAAAGATGGTGTTACCTATCCTATTAAAAAACGGAATGTTTTCCCGCTCAATAATCCGTGCACCAAGAACGAGATCTGCCAGACCTTCCTCTAAAATGTGCACCATTTCAGGAACATAACATGCAGGATACGTGCAATCTGCATCAGTAAAGATAATGATATCTCCGGAGGCATGTTGGACTCCGGTGCGCAAAGCTCCGACTTTTCCCTGGTTTGTTGTATGCTGAAAAACTTTAACCTTGGCATCAGCATGGGTAATGGCTCTTACATACGTTTCATCAGACGAACCATCATCTACAACAATGATTTCATCAACATATGGGTAATACTCATTAATTACTGAAATAATTGCTTCTTGTTCATTGTACGCTGGGATTACGAGGGACACATGTATTGTATCGATTATTAGAGTTTCCTTCATGCAACACTCTCAAAATAAATGTTATGTCTTTGCCTCTTCATTCAAACCATTTTATCTATTTATCTAATAAAATATCTAAGAAAATAAAACTCATGCATCTGTCTGATATCAATGCAAGTTCCGGAATATCCCATAATGGTATACATCCATCTGACTCGAATGTAATGTCATTATTTCCCTGATGTAATACGATTGGACCAGTCACTGTACTATCTTGTGAAACAGAAAAAGAGCCAAAATTTTCTTCATTCACATAGAGTGTCAGCTCTTTATCTCCGTATACTGAGTCAACTACCAGAGTAAGATTATATCTCCCATCTTTTGGAGCATATGCGTTTATGTAACCTACATCTTTCATATATGCTGTATATCCTGACTCTATCAGGCCATACCAGCCAGCTTTAGCGGTGATAATAACATCATCAGGCCATAGGCGTGGTTCAGGAAGAATCTCATAGACTAGAGTTGATCCAAATATTCCTACCAGCTTCACTGCTTCATATTCCAAGACATTGTTGCTGACCTGCTCTTTAATGACCTGAATGGCTTTTTCTTTGTTCTCAGTAGGAACATTTAGCAGATCAGCAGTGCGATCACCATGGAGGAACACATATCGAACACCCCGATCCTGAAGAACAGATATTGATTTATTCGAGGGAAATTCTCCCATTAAACGCATAATTTTCGATGATGCTTCGATATCTCTTCCGGAATATCCATTCACAAGCGGATGCCAGTGGTACATAGAGTAATAGAGGTAAAGTGGATTGTCTTCAAGCCATCTTGATGGGATCTCAATAATCGGATCATTGTTCGATTGGTTTAGCAGCCATAGATACACATCAGGGAGATCTTTTCCAACAGGCATCTCATGAGATATGTGCACCGGCACATGCCAAGATCCAGCGATTACAAGCAAAATCAACCCAAGTCCAACAATCATGGGATATATATTGTCATTTTTAAATTTGTCTATGGTAGAGATGCGTGACAGAATTGCGGCAGTACCAAATCCGGCAAGAATTGCCACAGCAAAGTGAACAAGGATGACATATCGATCAACAGCACGGATAAGCCCGAGTGTTGGAAACAGTTTATATGCATAAAAGTAGGGGAGGAGAATATCCGTTGCAGATCCTGCAATTTTTAACACAGGACCAAGCATGAGAATAACACCCACAATTCCAATGCATGCAAAAATAAGTGTACGTTTTTGCTTTTGTATCCACGAATTTTTTTCTCCTTTTGCTGAAATAGGCATACATAAACCTACCAAGGCAAGTATCAATCCAATCGGACCAAGATATGTAACAAATTTGATCGGATCAAGAGACCATGCGGACTCGAGCGGCATATCAATTGTACGATTTGCATTATATTGCTCACTCGCTTCAAGATAAGGAAGTGCAATAGGCACGATACAAATTATCGTAATAAGCAGAGCCAGCAAAATAAAGCAGAGATTGCGCGGAGCTAAAAGAGCTTTTCGGACATTGCTATCTAGGATAAATAGTCCAATAACGTACAGTGCACCAATAATCGCTGCAAACACTGCAGTATGCCAACTCATAAACACAGACCAGATAAAGAAAAGTGTAGCAAGGGCTAAATCGCGAGTTTTTTGTTCACAGAGATATCGATCGAGGAATAAAAGCATGAATGGAATCCATTGAACTGTAAGAAGATGAAACTGGATTCCAAAGCGAATTGTACAAAATGCAAATAATATTCCAGCGACAATTGATGCGTATCGATTTTTCGTGAATCTATATGTAAAAAGATAGGTACCGAATCCACAGAGTACGAACGTCAAAAGTTCGATAAAATTATATATAAAGACAGGATCTGCAGAAAGCAGAGAAAGTGGAACGGTGAACGGTACCAGTCCAAGCATATGCTCAGACATGGCAAATGAGTTTGCTGCAGGGTAAAAGATATTTGCATGAAATACATTCAATGGATCTGTCATGATGGCATGTGTTCCCCATGCAAGAACCCAGCAATTAAATACATCATCTCCACCTTCAAGATTTGTACTGAGATGAAATGCAGCAGGATATGTAAGAACAATGGTGAGTAGGGTGAATAATAAAAAAACACCTAAATACGCTTTAATTTGATTTTTGTGTGTGTTTTCCATTGATTTCTCCATGATATTTAGCTAGCTCATATACAAACGTTTATGTGTTGTTGTTTTCATGTATATTTTCATCGCCATACTATTTAGTTTTCTGCAATTCCTCTTTTATTTCGGCCATTGAACGATGCGCCGCAAAAATGTTCCTTTATGAGTTAGCCAAAATCCTCTTTTTCTCTCAACAATAGAGGATTGGGTGCCATTTAATCTTTTGAAAGTGATCGGACAAAACAAATGATATTTAAACCTTTTCCAACAGAGGATGATTTATTGTAACTATTCAGTTGCCTAAGCTCCTCTTACCGAAAACGGTTTGTTTAGGAAAGCATTTTTC
>WRER01000061.1 GCA_009779205.1 Methanobacteriota archaeon
CAGAAATATCCACCAAAAATCACGTGAAGAAGCGGTGCGCATGTGTAAAGCGATATCAGCGATTACAATTGATAATGCATCTGTGGAGACTGCACTCAAGATTTATCGCGGAAATTAAATTTTTATTTTTTTTGTTCTAAACCTTCTTTTTTTTATGATCTGCATTAGTATTGCAAATCTTTATTGCTTATACCAGCTGATATAACAAATGCAATGTCAAGAAAGATCTATGTCCGAGGACGCCTGAAGGTATCTGATGGTGTTCAGCAGCCGAAGTACCGCATTGTTGCAATAGTCTTCTCCGAAGATGACGGACCTTTCGTACAGATCAAGGCGTCTCATTTCAGGAAACAAGAACTGGAACGAATTGCAGCAGATATTCGTGCAGAGATTGTGTATCTTGAACCAGAATCTGATGGAGAACATAGACGTAGAAAATAGTTTGCATGTGTAAAGCGATATCAGCGATTACAATTGATAATGCATCTGTGGAGACTGCACTCAAGATCTATCGCGGGAATTAAATTTTTTATTTTTTAGTTCTAACCCTTTTCTTTTTTCTTATCTGCATTAGATTGCAAAATGTTTATTGCTTATACCAACTGATATATCAGATGTAATGTCAAGAGAGATTTATGTCCGAAGACGCCAGAAGGTATCTGATGGCGTTCAGCAACCGAAGTACCGCATTGTTGCAATAGTCTCCTCCGAAGGTGACGGACCTTTCGTGCAGGTCAAGGCGTCTCATTTCAGGAAACAAGAACTGGAACGAGTTGCAGCGGATATCCATGCAGAAATTGTGTATCTCGAACCAGAATCTGATGGAGAACATAGACGTAGAAATAGTGCGAATGTGTAAAGCGATATCAGTGATTACAATTGATAGCGCATCTGTGAAGGCTGCATTCAAGGCCTATCGCAAAAATTTACATTTTCATTTTTTTGTCTTTTAAACGTCCCTTTTTTCTTGTATGTATCAAATTGCCAAAAGGTTTATTTGGTATACCAACTGATATATCAGATGCTATGCCACGGAAGATCTTTGTCCGAGGACACCAGAAGGTATCTGATGGTGTTCAGCAACCGAAGTTCCGCATTGCTGCAATAGTCTTCTCCGAAGATAATGGATCTTTCGTACAGGCCAAAGCGTCTCATTTCAGGAGACAAGAATTGGAAGAGTTTGCAGTGGATATCCATGCAGAGATTGTGTATCTTGAATCAGAACCTCATGGAGAAGATAGACGTAGAAACTAGTAAGAACTCGCACTCATTAGTGAGTCAGATCTCTTAGCAAAGTTGATATAATAATTGGGTAATTATTAAAACATTCAAAAAATATTTACCTGATTGTTAAAAGTTACGTTATATGAGAAATATCATGAGTACCTCAAAAACGATCGGTTATGAGGTACTTCTTTTAACGTAATTTCTCCAAGAAAATGTCCTATGATTACACTGAATTCGATCTTTGCCTGACGCCAGCCTGTCACTTACTGCCTTACCGACCGGCAGGCGGCGAGGAAGATCGGATCGAATATTCTTATGCATAACTTCGAGGTCGAGTGATTAATGACACTAAAAACAAAAAAACGAAACTTGCTTGAATTCAAAAGCATTAAAACAAAACTAATGGTCATCATCGCCGTGATGTTTATCATTGGTGGCACGGCTTTGACAGGTGTTGCAGCCCTTATGGCAACAAATGCACTGCAAGATGCTCAACATAAGTTGCAGCAAGCCATTGGGGAAAGTACCAGTCAGAAATTAGAAATACTCGCTGAGGATGGAAAAGACACTGTCTCAATCTTTGCCACTGATTCTGATGTAATATCATGGCTGATATCATGGAACGAAGGATCTTTCACACCAGAGGAGCAGATCGTTGCATCAAAGCGACTTCTGGCAATGCTTGATAAAGCCCATCTGTTCGAACGCATCAATGTTGTGGATAATCAAGGAATTGTCATTGCTGCAAGTAGCACAGAGAACATTGGCAAGGACTATTCGGATAGGGACGTTGTCGTTCATCAACAAAAAGAAGCCTATATTGGTGATCCATATGTTGGTGCAGATGGAACACCCAGGATACCATATGCCCAACCTGTATATGATGACAATGGACAGCAAATAGGCCTCGTTTACATAGCTCTCGACCTTCCAGCAGTTGATGGTCTCGTGTTTTCAACTCCTGGTCTCAGTGAGGTTTCTGCGAATTTCCTTGTCGGTCCGGATGGTACGATATTATCTGGTGTGAACGGAGACTATTCTGCGTTCCTCACGAAGAAATTTGATTTGCAAAGCATATTTTCTGCTGGCGAAACGATAGCAAAAGCCCCTGGATACTATGGGATTCCAGCGTACATCGTGAAAACTCCCGTTCCTGGAACAGATTGGTTCGTTATCACGACAGAGAGAACAGATGAAGTAAATCGTCCGATCATGGAGCTCATCACGATGATGGTTGCTTCCTTGTTTATTGTCATTGTTGCAGGACTGCTTGTGGCTGTCTTCATCGCCAATTCTTTTGCACGTCCAATTCAGGCCTTGACAGAAAATGCTAGGAAACTGGCTCTTGGTGATGTGAATGTTTCCATCACTCACACAGGCACTGATGAGATTGGTCACCTTGCAGATGCATTTCGGAATATAGCCGAAAATACGAAAAAAAGAGTTGATTTTGTCCTCAAAATTGCATCAGGCGATGTCGAATTTAGAGTAATTGCTGCTTCTGACAAAGATGTGGAAGGTCACACCCTCATTCAGTTGAAGCAAACCGTAGCTAATCTGGCAGATTCACTTGAGATACTTGCACACCGAGCTGCTGAAGGAGATCTAAGCTACCGTGCTGAGGCTGATCAGTTTGAGGGTGTGTACCGTACACTCATTGAGACCATGAATCATGCATTTGATCTTATTATCATCCCGGTTCAGGAGACCATGCGTCTTTCGACGTCGTACAGCAGTGGTGATTATTCAGATCGCTTTGATCCTGATATCATGGTCAAAGGAGATTTCGTGCCATTTAAAGCTGCATTGGACCAGATTGGAACCAATTCATCAGATGCATTACTCAAGATCAGAACTGGAGTTCATGATATTAGTGCTGGTGCATCGGAGTCATCTATCAGTGTAGAGGAAATTGCCAGTTCTGTTGTCATTCTTGCGGAAAATTCATCTCATGTGAGCTTGCTTACCGAACGAAATGAGGCTGGACTTGATCAAGCATTCACTGCAATGAATGATCTTGCACATACGGTTGGGGAAGTTGCCGGACGTACGGCTTCTGTTTCTGAGCTTGCAAGTAAAACCTCTAATCTTGCACATGATGGTGCGAAACGTGCCAAACTTGCAGGGAATGGCATGGAAGAGATTATGGAATCGTTTGAAAAGATATCTTCAGCTGTTTCAGATATGTCCAACCAGATGGATGAGATCGGTGGCATTGTAGATGTCATATCAGGCATTGCAGATCAAACGAATCTTCTTGCATTGAATGCTGCAATTGAAGCAGCACGTGCCGGAGATGCTGGACTTGGGTTTACAGTTGTTGCAAATGAAGTAAAAGCGCTTGCTCAGGACTCTCAGACTTCTGCCGAGCATATCGGAGTTATCATTGAACACCTCCAAAAGATGTCAGTTGAAGTGACAGCTGCCATGGGAAAAGCCAGTGATGTGATGGAATCTGGAAATAATGCTGTTCATGAGACGGTTACTATCTTTAATCAGATGGCTGAGGCGATCGGGGACGTAAACAGGAATATGAGTGAAGTTGCAGCTGCATCTGAAGAGCAGGCTGCATCTGTACAGGAGATTACAGCAAGTATGAGCGAGGTGCGAGATATGGTGCAAGACACCTCTAAACAGGCGACAGATTCAGCTGCTGCGGCTGAAGAGATTAGTGCATTATTGGATGGTCTCAAACACACTTCCGCTCAATCTGCGCAATTAGCAGAAAAAATTGAAGGGCAGGTGAATCTATTCAAGATTGAGTAGATCGGCATCTCCACCTCTCTGCCTTCGCAGGCAGGTAGGTGCATGGATTGAGAATCGACAGCGGTGTAGGCTACCTTTATCCGCTGCATATTCTCTTTTTCACCCGATTTTGGGGAGTGTAGGTTACACATTATTATTGGATACGAATTATGGAAACAAATTATATCGTCCCGATTATTGTGGTTGTGTTTGTAGCTCTGCTCGCCGCACTCAATATTTGGCTTGTAACAGGGCGATTTTTGGAAAACACTCGCTATAAAGAGTTATTTTTGAAGATGCAAGAGCAATTTGACATTATCAATGCACAAAATGCTGAATTAGTCGCATCAGAATCTGATGTTCGCAATCAGCATGCTGAACTGCAACAAAAAGGCATCACGCAGAGAATGTACATAACTGCACTCGTGGAGGCGTCTGCTCATGGTATGCTCATCGTTAACTCTCGTATGCGGATTTGCCATTTTAATAAACACCTCTGCGACATGTGGGATCTGCCAGAGGAGAAAATGCATATTGGAGCGAAGGTATACGAAGTCTTTAAATGTTGCATGGCGAAGGCGTTCGAACCTGATATGTTTTTCCTGAATCATCACAAAACGAATCATTCGCGAGATATAACCTGGAATGATGAGGTCCGTCTGTCAGATGGAAGGGTCCTCCAGAGTTCTTCTTCTCCCGTACGGGGATTGGATGGCACATATTATGGTCGTATCTGGGAGTTCGTTGATATAACTGAACGTGTTCACAGAGAACAAGCCATCTCTAAAGCATATTCTACGATTGAAGAACAATATGAGAAATTGACAAGTACTGAGGAAGCACTTCGGCATCAGTATTCTATTCTCAAAGAGACTGAACGTGATTTGGAAGCGAAAAATGATTTCCTCCACGCCTTACTGGAGGCATCCACTCATGGTATCCTCGCTGTTGACTCTGATTGGAATATTATCGCGTTTAATAAACAGATCTATAAAACGTGGGATCTTCCAGAGGATCTCGTCCATATTGGAGCTGATGGATGGAAGATTCTTACGTCTTATTGTATGACGCAGGTGGTGGATCCTGAGACATTTGTATTTAATTGCCGTACGCTTGAGGATGTGCCAGATATGGCTCGGAACAATCACCTCTATCTGTCAAATGGAATGATCTTGAAAACTTCTTTCACTCCAATTATTGGACCTAATGACACAGAACATGGCAGAATCTGGGAAATAATAGATATTACTGATGATTTGGTCCAACAACAGGAACTTGAACGAACACATACTACATTAGTTCAGAAGAGCCTTCAACTCACCTTGGCACTTGAAAGTGCTGGAGAGGGACTGTGGACATGGGATATCCACTCAGATCTGTTCCTTTTGAACCCTGAGTTTGCATCTCAGTATCACTCGATATCTGAAGTTCAGCCAATTGTTCAGTTTTTCCAATCAATTCCCTTGAGTGAACGAGAGCGGTGCTTGAAGATGTTTCGTGACATCACGGGCAGATGCCCGATCGAATTTGAATTTCAGCTGCAATCGAACGAAGGTATATGGCACGATTTCATTCTCCGTGGCGTTGTTTCTGAGGTAGATGATGATGGTGTGCCACTGATAGCTACTGGAACACTTGTGGATATCACAGAGCGGAAGAGGTATGAAAAGCATCTGCGTGAGTCAAATCAAAAAATCAGTCTCCTGTCCCAGATCACTCGCCACGATATCATGGAGCAACTGAACAATGTGTTTGCAGCTTCTGACCTCATTTCTGACCTCATTTCTGATGAAGTCTCTGATGAAGTCTCTGGTGTTCACATCAAAGAGCTGCTAAAACGTATGGAACAGGCCTTGAATACAGTGCGAAACCAGGTCGAATTTTCAAGAAATTACCATGAACTGGGGCTTCATGGGGCAGAATGGCAGGATATGAATGAGTGCATAAAACGTATAACATCTCTCTTGATTTACCTGCCTGACTACCCACCTGTTGAGGTACTGGCAGATAATCTTCCAATGCTACTTGCAGATCCGCTTTTGGAAAAAGCGGTGTACAAGCTCATTGAAAACTCACTTCAACATGGGGAA
>WRER01000062.1 GCA_009779205.1 Methanobacteriota archaeon
AACCTTCGTGAACTGATGCACACGAAACAGCCCTTTTGTATCAACACCTCGAGATCCAATCTCACGGCGGAAACATGGAGATATGCCTGCGAGTTTGATGGGCAGTTCTTTCTCCTCAAGAATTTCGTCTTGGTACATGGCAGCGAGAGGATGTTCACTTGTCGCAATAAGATATAGATCGTCATCCTCGATCTTGTACATAACACTCTCAAAGTCGGCAAGATCCGTAACAGCCTCATATGCACCTCGATGTAACATGTATGGAGGTGTAATGATGGTATATCCTCTATCCTGAAGCAGATCAAGTGCATACTGCTGAAGTGCCATATCGAGACGAGCTAGGTTTCCTTTCAGGAAATAAAATCCAGCACCAGATATTTTTGCAGCACGCTTAAAATCAGCCAGATCACAATCTACTGCAAGCTGACCATGTGCCTTTAGCTCGAATGAAAATGTCTTTTGAATTCCAACGCGCCGAATTTCAACATTCCCACTCTCGTCAGTGCCATCTGGCACAGATTCATGGAGAATATTTGGAAGGCGCATACGGTAGAAGATCACTTTTTCTGATAATTCATCCAGCTCTGCTTCAGCGGACTTAATGCGAGAAGGAAGGGAAGATGCTTCATTGATGAGTTCTTTTGTATCCAACCCTTGCTTTCGTGCTGCATTAATCTCTCCAGAAATCGTATTTCTTCTCCTTCGAAGTTCATTTACCTCAACTTGTATCTTGCGAGACCGTTCGTCGCACAAAAGCAGATCATCAAGCCATTGTATCTTCTCAGGATCAGTTCTTCGCATCAGATCATGGCGAACAATATCAGGATTAGAACGAATAAATTTTATATCTAACATACTATCATCTGTTACAGGTATTTACAATTCAATTACAGATATGATTATGAATATAGGTATTACTACTGTCTATGTTTCTCAGAAGAAGTGAGATATAATTACGCTTCTAAACAGATATATTCTTGTAAATTCTACTCAAAAGGCAGATCGAAAATAATACCAAAAAACAACGAGGCATACATGACCACATTAGAAAAAGAACAAAAAACTTCCTTACGGCCTATACATACGACAGGACTTGGCCTCCATACGAAAGCACTTCACGCGGGATTTAATCCTGATAGTATAACAGGAGCATGTGCGCTTCCGATCTACCAGACGAATGCGTATCTTTTTCCAAGTGCAGATATTGCAGCAGACCGCTTTGCCTTAAAAGATCCTGGAAATATATATACGAGAATGGGAAATCCGACAACAGCAGTTCTTGAAGAGCGCATTAATGCCATTGAAGGAGGGGTGGGTGCTGTTGCATTTAGTTCAGGAATGGCAGCAATTACTGCAGCAATTCTGACATTTACAAGGCCAGGTGATGAAATAATCTCTGCAAATACCCTTTATGGGGGCACATACGAGCTTTTCCACTATACCCTCTCCAAATGTGGAAGAACAACAGTATTTGTTGACACCAACAACCCAGCTGCTTTCAAGCATGCGATCAATGAACGTACCAAAGCTATCTATGTTGAGTCAATAGGCAATCCATCGCTTGATGTTCCTGATTTTGTAAGCTTATCAGAGATTGCTCATCAGGCAGGAATTCCACTCATTGTCGATAACACAGTTGGCATCGGGCTTGTTGCGCCGATCCAGTTTGGGGCTGATATTGTGGTACACTCAGCAACGAAATATATTGGTGGACATGGAAATTCAATGGGTGGCATTATTGTTGATGCCGGTACTGCTCCATGGACAAATGGAAAGTTTCCAGAGATCTGTGATCCAGATCCAGGATATCATGGGCTTGTTTATCCAACAGAGTTTGGGAATGCTGCATATATCGTTAAAGCACGAGTACATATCCTGCGAGACATGGGCGCGTGTATCGCTCCCTTCAATTCATTCATGATAGCAACCGGCTGTGAAACACTCCCTCTTCGAATGGAAAAGCACTGTTCAAATGCGCTTGCAGTTGCACGTTTTCTTGAAGGACACCCCGCCATTGAATCTGTTTCCTACCCTGGATTATCATCCCACCCCTCTCATGAAATGGCAAAGAAGTATCTGGGTACTGCTGGTGTATCAGGATTTGGAGGAATTGTTGGAGTCCGGCTCCATGGAGGGTATGATGCCTGCAAACAATTGGTTGAAGGTACCCGCATATTCTGTCATCTCACAAATATCGGGGACGCAAAGAGCCTCGTTGTGCATCCGGCATCCACGACCCATCAGAAACTTCCATCCAAAGAACGTAGTGATTGTGGGGTATTTGACAATTTTGTTAGAATATCTGTTGGAATCGAAGACGCAAACGACTTAATCAAGGATCTTTCACAGGCACTTGAAAAGATCAGGTAATCAAGTGACAAGAATGAGTGTGCGATCACCGTGGATAACAGAGACGAACATATATCATGTAAATGAGCCATTTAAACTCGAATCAGGACAAATACTCCCAGAAATTGACATCGCATATGAAACATATGGGAAGATGAATAAGGACAAAACAAATGTCATTTTGGTTTGTCATGCTCTTACTGGTGATGCTCATGCTGCTGGATATTATGATAATGCAAGAAAGCCTGGATGGTGGGATATTATCATAGGCCCACACAAAGCACTGGATACTGAACAGTTTTGCATTATTTGTTCAAATGTGCTTGGTGGGTGTGCAGGTACTACAGGTCCTGCTTCCATCAATCCAAAGACCGGGCGAGAGTACGCAGCGACATTTCCTGTTATCACTATAGGCGATATGGTTCGGGCACAACGCCTGCTGCTTCGCCATCTCAAGGTGTATCAACTAAGTGCAGTTGTTGGCGGTTCTATGGGAGGAATGCAGGCGCTCGACTGGGCTATTCGCTATCCGGAGGTGGTTAAAAAGCTCATTGTTCTCGCAACAACAGCACGATCTACGCCACAGCAGATTGCGTTCAACGCGATAGGCAGACGAGCGATCCAGGGTGATTCAAACTGGAATGGTGGTGAATACTACGGAAAAGAACGGCCTGATAAGGGTCTTTCCATAGCCAGGATGATCGGGCATATCACCTATCTTAGCGATCATGTCATGGAAGAGAAGTTTGGTAGGGAAGTCAAAAATAAGGAACAGGAACCATATGCGCTGAATGCAGATTTTCAAGTGGAGAGTTATCTTGATTATCAGGGAGAACGATTTTGTGAGAGGTTTGATCCAAATTCATATCTCTATATTACAAAAGCCATAGATCTCTTTGATCTCACAAAACATGACTCTTTAGTTGAAGGACTTGCACCAATTATCGCACGCACACTTGCGATCGGAATTAGCTCTGATTGGCTGTATCTACCTTCCCAAGTACAAGAGATCGTAGCTGCAATCCGAATGAGTGGAACCCATGCTGAATACTCAGAAATTACATCCAGATATGGTCATGATGCATTTCTGCTTGAAGCAGGTCAATTGGATTATCTCATCTCAAGTTTCCTTGCTCCAAAACGAGTATCAGATATTATGATGCATCATGTTGCATTTATCAATGAACGCTGCACCATATCAGAGGCGTCGCAGGTCATGGTGCAGAATACTGCATCTCATCTGCCGGTGTTAAACGAGAGTGGTATCATTTCAGGCATTGTCACGAGCTGGGATATCGCAAAAGCAGTTGCATATAATATCTCAAGTCTTGATGAGATTATTACGCGCAATGTAATCACGATTTCACCAGATGAGAGCATTCAAGAAGCAGTACTTCGTATGAAAAAATATGATATTTCTGCACTCGTGGTGAGCTGTGACGGGAAATTACTGGGTATTGTAACCAGTGATGGAGTAAGCAGATGTATGCAAGGGAATGGATGACACTCCAAAAAAGTAGTTTTCGTTAAAAACATCCAAGCTGACAATTTTTTATTTTTACATTGTGTTTATCGCAATACGCACCAATATCTCCAAATGTGATATCATATGTTTCGATGAGGTCGTGAGCCTGCGCGCAGGTTATTTTGTCAGTTATGCCCACTTCATCAAATATTTTTTTTACCGCAGCTTCACTTTCTTCACAAAATTTGCACATAGTATTACAATTCAGATAGAAAGGTATAAGATGATTATCTTTACGAAAATAATGAGCGCAAGACTCTTACAAATCCCTTTCCACCAACGATTTGGGAGATAGTGGTATTTACATTATACATTCGCTCCCATTTCAGCACTTGTTGTTGAAACATCACGACTGCTCTCAGCTCGCTCTGCATAACAGATGAGAGTTTTTCAACATCTGCTTCTCCATACTGGTGAGCAAGATCATTTCTCATATATGCAAGATGTGCCATTCTTTTGGCAAATATTTCATCCATTAATCCCAGATCACGAAGTCCGTAATATGTTGCTGCATTTGAGTTAGGTTCTGGCTGTCCAGCCGCCTGCAAGATCTCCTTACCCATACTTACACATGCTTCAGAGCAGAGAATAATAACATATTTTGCAGCAAACCGTAGTGCTATATCTGATTTTAATGCCTGAGGAGATATATTTTGATATTTTTTCCAAAATGCCATTGCATTTTTAAACTCAATAGAATCCTCTCGTGTACTCAAAATAGTTCCTCTTGCTTTGGGGAGAATATTGTGCATATCATTGGAGTGCACTTGCACCATAATACACGGTAACGTCACTTCCTGTTGTGGTAGGTATGCGTATACTATTTACCTATCCTTGCACATATATCAATATGGCGATTTTAGAACTGGTTCCTGATGTCTATTCTGTAGGTTCAATAGATTGGAATCGAACGTTGTTTGATGCATTTATCGGACTTTCAAAAGGGACGTCATATAACTCGCATTTCATCCATGGCAGCGAAAAAACTGCCCTTATTAATGCTGTGGATCCTGAAAAAGAAGAGGAACTCATAACTCACTTGATCAAACTGAAAGTTTCACATATTGATTATCTCATTGCCTTACACACTGAACAAGATCATGCAGGCTCTATCCCAATGCTGCTTGAGCTCTTTCCGGCAGCAACGATTATCTGTACGCAAAGTGCAAAAGAACTCCTTTTTCATCACCTCGGTGTTGATCCTGAACGTTGTAAGGTTATTGCAGATGGAGAGCAACTTTCACTTGGAAATAAAACACTTGAGTTCATGGCAACACCCTGGGTACACTGGCCGGATACCATGCTTGCCTACTGCATCGAAGATAAAACATTGTTTAGCTGTGATTTGTTCGGCTCTCACTATGCAACATCAGATCTGTTTCTCACCGATTTCGCAGAAGGAGAAGTGCTTGCAAAACGTTATTTTGCAGAGATTATGATGCCATTCAGAGCAAGCATTCTTGAGTACCTGGATAGACTTGCTGCAAAAGAGATCGAAATTATTGCACCAAGTCATGGCCCTTGCATAAAACCTGCGTCACATATTGTTTCGCTTTATCGAACCTGGGCGTCTGACGAGACAGAGAATCTCGTCGTGATTCCATATGTTTCAATGCATGGGAGTGTCAAACGTATGGTTTACTATCTTTCAGATATTTTAATTGAACATGGCATCAGCGTTCAAATGTATGATCTCACAACAGCAGATACCGGAGATATTGCAGCCTCACTTGTTGATGCCCGTACTCTTGTTCTGGGAGTACCAACCATGTTATTTGGTCCACATCCACTGGCAGCGTCATTGGCATTTGTTGCAAATATGATACGACCCAAAACGAAATATCTTGGTGTCATTGGCAGTTATGGCTGGGGTGGACGTACTGCGGAAATTCTTGGAGAATTAACAGCAACGATGCAGGCAGAGCGCCTTGATCCCGTGCTTATTCAGGGTGCACCTGATGAGCAGGCATATGATGCACTTGATGCATTAGCTCATGTCATTATTACAAAGCACAGAGAGAATTAAAATCAAGAAAAGAAAGCGATAATATAAAACTCCACACTTTTTTTGCTGAAAGAAACGTAAAAAGTTGTTAAAGAATGGTGTTCTATCCTAAATTCCGCAATAAATTATAGGGTACACTTCCTGCTATATGGGCAAAA
>WRER01000063.1 GCA_009779205.1 Methanobacteriota archaeon
CACCTGACAACTATCAATAAACTGATTGATCTCAAACATGCCGGATTTGAAGTCACCGTACTTCTCGCAAATGTACATGCTTTTCTGAATCGCAAAGGGACGATGGAAGAGGTTCGTAAACTTGCAGAATATAATAGACAGTGCTTTGAAGGTCTCGGGTTGACAGATGTACGGTATGTACTTGGGACTGATGTTCAGCTCTCTCCTGAGTACCAACTTCTTGTGCATGAGCTTACGCAACAAGTCACGGTAAATCGCGCAAAACGCAGCATGGATGAAGTTGGTCGCCAGATGGATCATCCAACTGTGTCGCAGATGGTGTATCCAATCATGCAGATGGCAGATATTGCTGTACTTGGTGTTGATGCAGCAGTTGGAGGTATTGATCAGAGAAAGATTCACATGTTAGCCCGTGAGTATCTCCCTGAAAAAGGATATGCAGCGCCTGTCTGTATTCACCTTCCGATTATCAGTGGTATTGATGGAAAAAAGATGTCATCCTCTCTTGGAAATGACATCTCTGTCGCAGAAAGTGAAGAAAGCATCAGGAAAAAGATGAAAAAAGCATTTTGTCCTCCTGAAGTCGCAGAAAATCCTGTTCTTCAAATACTTCAGTATCACATCTTTCCACGTGTCGAGGTCGTGACAGTAGAGCGTTCTGACAAATTTGGAGGAAATGTGACATTTGGTTCATATGAAGAGATCGAAGCCTCATATCTGAATGGTTCTATTCATCCTGCAGATTTGAAAGAGACCGTTGCTCGATATCTCATTGACATACTCACTCCCGTCCGTGAGTATCTTGCAGCCCATACATGAATGTAGTATAACAAACAGATGATGTATCAACTTCACAATAATGATGTATGAACTCCATTCCAATCCCTGTTTATCTTGCGTAGGAGGCAATCTTGAGCATTGAATCTCGTGAGCAAGGTTTTGATAAGCGAATATCAGAGATGAGAAAAAAGATCAAGGATCTTGATGCCCGCAAAGTCAAAGATGACGTTTTTGATGACGCGACATTGCTCGCTCTGTACAAACTCGTCCAAAAAGGATGGTTATCAAGCTTTGGTGGTCCGATATCTACCGGCAAAGAGTCAAATGTGTACCAATGTGACTCTAATAAGGGTCCACTTGCAGTGAAGATCTATCTTACCCGCACTGCAAATTTTAATCAGATGCAGAAGTACATTGTTGGTGATCGCAGGTTTGCGAATATTAAAAAATCACGAAAAGAGACCATTTTTGCGTGGACAAAAAAAGAGTTCTCAAACTTAAGCCGTGCAAAAAAAGCTGGCCTTTCAGTTCCTACTCCATATGTATGGGACCGAAATATTCTGGTTATGGAACTTATTGCAGGGTCAGATGGACTTCCTTATCCACAACTCAGAAATGCTGAGGTAGATGATCCACTGACAACATATCAAACAATTATTGAGTATATCCGAGTCCTTTATCAAAAAGCACATCTCGTGCATGGGGATTTATCTGAATTTAATATCTTATACGGGTCTGATACACCATGGCTTATTGATATGGGACAGGCTGTGACTCCGGATCATCCAAAAGCAATTCCGTTTTTGCTTCGGGATATTGAAAATATTAATCGTTATTTTGAACGTCAGTGTGAGACGTCGCCTGCCCATGATCTGTTATCAGAGATTACAGATCACCCATTGGCTCGGTTAGATGAACAGATTATCAGGGAGCTGTAGTATGCAACAGGAAACAAAAATTAATAAGGAAAGGATTGGTGTGCTTATCGGAAAAGATGGCTCTGTAAAAGCACATATTGAAAAACAGACACAAACAACCATCACTGTAGATAGTGCCGGTGGACTTGTTCTGGTTGAAGGAGAGGATGCAGATCTGTTCATTCGGGCAGTTGCAACAATTCATGCAATATCTCGTGGATTTTCACCGGAACGTGCATATGTGCTTCTGGAAGAGGATGATCTCTATATTGAGGTGCTTGACATTAGTGATACTGCATCGACACCTGAACAGATGGATCGGCTGCGTGGACGTGTTATCGGAAGAAATGGCAGAGCTCGCACGCAGATCGAGGATATGACACAGACTTCTATCTCTGTGTACGGCAAGACTGTCGCTGTGATAGGTGATGTCGAGCAGATTCGTGTCGCACTGGATGCGGTTGATATGCTTATCTCAGGAGTCGAGCACGAGACTGTGTTTTCATTTTTGGAGAAGAAGAGACGTGAAGCAAAACAGAATATGATTAGTTATTATTACTGATTTCCTCTTCCACCCCTATCATAATGTTATTTGGCCCACACTCTCTCCCAAAATCATCTTCATATCGCTCAATATCATCTTCTTCGAGATACTCTCCTATCTGAACCTCAATAACAACCAGAGGGATTTTGCCGGAATTTTCAAGTCGGTGGCGGACACCTGCCGGCACAAATGTGCTCTCACCTGGCCGAAGCATCAGATGTGCATCGTCAAGAATGACATCAGCCATTCCTGTGACAACAATCCAGTGCTCACTTCGGTGATGGTGGCGTTGTAAGGAGAGTTTATTTCCAGGATCGACAGTGATTTTTTTCATGAGATACCTGTTTCCTTTCTCTAACAAATGATATGAACCCCAGGGTCGGTAGACCTTGCTGTGAATGTCCACACGAGGATCTTTCCTTGCTGCAAGCTGTTTTACAATGTCTCCGATCTGCTCGCTTGAGTCCATATTACAGATCAGAAGTGCATCATCTGTATCTACGACAATAGTATCGTTTACATCAATGAGCACGACTTCTTTATCGCCACTTTCTACAAAATTCCGTCTCGCATTCCTTGTAATATCTACACCGACATTCTGATTTGCATCTTTCTCTGCGATCTCATACCAGGATTTAAATGTCCCAAGATCTCTCCATGTTGAAGTAAGTGGAACCATCGCAATATTCGCAGAATGCTCAAGCAGTCCTCTATCTATGGAGACTGAGGAAAGAGACAAGTAATCGAGGCAACCTGGTTCTGAGAAAGCAGCTAACAACTCTGGCTGGTACTGCTTGAGTTCTGAAAAGAAAACAGGAAGTCGAAAGAGAAACATACCACTATTCCAGAAATACCCTTCATTGAGGTACTTTGTTGCAGTCTCAAAATCCGGTTTTTCTTTGAACGCTGCAACGCGAAATCCGTGTGCAAACACCTCTCCAGGAGCGATGTACCCATATCCCGTATGTGGGAATGTTGGAGGTATACCAAAAACAACGATATCCTCGGCGCACAGTGCTGTCGCTTTCTGTATCTCTTCAGTCACAGTATCTTCCAGATAATGATCAGATGAAAACACGATCACTCGTGGATCACCGCTGCGATTTTTGAGCTTTGATGCCGCCCAGGTGATGGCAGGAAGAGTATTTTTACCGACAGGCTCTGAGAGAGTATGCACCTGTTCATACTGCTCATCTATTTCTTTTATTTGCGTTCGTACAAGAAACTGGTGCAGCACATTTGTCACAACATAGATATCTGCAGGATTTGAAAGTGCGCGGGCACGGGCATATGTTTTTTGGAAAAGAGAGCGATCTGATAATGTAAGGAACTGTTTGGGATAATATGTTCGCGAAAGCGGCCAAAGCCTGGTTCCAACTCCTCCGGCAAGAATTACTGAGATAATTGGGTTCTTATTTTTACCCTGGCTGTTATCTGCATGATCCATTAGTTACACATCTAGCTGACTTGCATCATGAATATTTCGAAGAAAAGCACGGAAGTATTCATATATGTGCGACATGAATTTCTTATTATGAGCAGGATGTCAGGTACGGAGGTGCTGTTAGCTTGTGCGGTGATGTTGTGCATTCTGGTCCTCTGTGCAGGATGCACTGATCGCGAGGAACGAGAACGGAACAGTGAGATTCCTGGGCCTTCTATTAAAGAGATAGAACAGAGTGCCATCGATCGTACAAAATATCCAATAACTGATGCTCTTGGTCGTACGGTTTTCATTCCAAATGAGATCCACTCTGTTATTTGTTCTGGTGCAGGATGCTTGCGATATATTGCATATCTGAATGCCACTGACATGGTAGTTGGCATCGACACATTTGAACAAAATACTCATCCGACTGCAGCAGTTCCATATCTATTAGCAAATCCTGAGCTCCATTCGCTTCCTGTATTTGGGAACTGGTATGGAGCGGACGATCCTACTGCTATCAGGGAGCTGGATCCTCAGCCAAATATCATATTTAAAATGGTTGATGATGATATGAGTCCTGCCCGCATTCAAATGCTGCAAGATTTAACAGGAGTTCCTGTTATTGCCCTAAAATATGGCGACCTCACGGCACATAAAAATGACATGAACTATGCTTTGCGGGTGATGGGGGTGATCCTTAACAAAAAGGATCGGGCAGAAGAGCTGATTTTGCTTATCGATCGAACCACCGGGACTTTGCATAACCGAGCCTCTCTCATTGGGACTGATGGGAGAAAAACAGCATATATCGGGGGAATATACAACAAAGGGCCACGAGGGCTGTTTTCAACAGATCCCGAATACGAACCATTTGTACTGGCAGGTGTAGTTAATGTTGCTGTTCCAGAACATCCTGATGCAATATTTGTAGATCTATCTACTCTTTTGCTAAAGGAAAATGCCGTAACTGAATTATTGAGTCAAAATAATGCGGATCGTTCAATGATGAGAGGAAAAGCCTATGGGGTTCTTCCATATGAGTGGTACGAAACTGATTATGCATCCGGGCTTGCAAATGCATTTTTTATTGGAAAAGTACTCTATCCTGAGCGATTTTCAGATATTGATCCTGAAGAGATGGCAGAATATATGTACAGTATATTTTACGGCGTTCCATTGTTTGATAAAATGAATGTCTGGCTTGAAAAGCGAACGTTTCAGATGATTTAAAAAAAGAAATTTTTTTACTCTTCAGCCATTTGTTGACGTTCTTCTTCGCTGATCTCATCAAGAACTTCTGCTGTCGGGCCGATCTTAATCATTTTTCCAAATCGCATCAATGCTGTTCTATCACAGATTTCACGCACAAACTCCATGTCATGTGATACAACAATGAATGTCTCTTCCATCTCTTCACGTGCATGTAAAATGGAATGCTTCACATCGACTTTGGTGATTGGATCCATCGTTCCAGTCGGTTCATCGAGCACTACAATATGAGGTTCACGAATCAGAACCTGAGCCAGTGCTACTCGGTGTTTCTCTCCTTCACTCAGGGTATCTGGATATCGACTCAATACCTCTTTTGCTTTTGCATCGTCAAATCCAGCCATCTTGAGTGTGATCAAGACTTTTCTTTTGGCAATCTCTTTCGGGAGATCAATACCGATAGAATCGGTTAAGTTATCGAGAATCGTTCGATGTGGGAACAGATCATATTCTTGATGTAGTAATGAGATATACTGCGTAGCCCTTCCTCTATTATCAAATCCGGGCTTTGTCATGTCTACCTGATCATCACCAATTGTTACGTACAATTCACCACTTGTGGGCTCGAGCTCTCCAGCGATCATGCGTGACAGCGTTGTTTTTCCAGCTCCTGATGTTCCAATGACACCAAATATCTCACGTGATTGAATGGTGAATGTGACGTGATTTACTGCTTTTATCAAACCTCGATCAACAGAAATATACTGTTTTAGCAGGTCTTTTGCCTCCACAATCACATTTCCAAGTTCTGGTTGCTCGAATTTTTCAACATCTGAGAAACCCTGCATGAAGGCATCGATAACGGTTTTTGGGTCCCCTTCTACTGCGATAGTTCCATTCTCAATGAAAATTGCTTTTTGTACGATATCATACAAGATCGCCGGGAAATGGGAGCTTACTACAAGCGACATACCTTCTTCTTTTGTAGCACGAGAGAGCACTTCATGCACCAATGACGCGGTTTTTGGGTCGAGTGTGCCGGTTGGCTCATCTGCAAACAGACAGATTGGCTCACGAGCCAGCTGTCGTGCAAGCACAACACGCTGTTTCTCTCCACCTGAGAGGTCCCGTGCGATGTGCATCATTCGATGTGAGAG
>WRER01000064.1 GCA_009779205.1 Methanobacteriota archaeon
AAATTAAAAGTGGCGTCCTTGTACAACCATAGGTGCACCTTCTGGTTTCCGGACAGGTTTAATAAGCGATACAAAAGAAGGCCAGGACCGGGAATTGAACCCAGATCGAGGGAACCACAATCCCCTAGGATGGCCATTACCCCACCCTGGCAAGATCCACTAATATGTTCATATTCTCTTCTTTTATAGGTATCGAAAATGGGATCAGTAATGTTACTCACTCCAACAGGCTTATACCTATTTGAATGGGACTACTATAGGAGTTTCATATGGGTAAAACAGGAACAGTAGCATGGGTACAAGTAAAAGGAACAAAAGGTCAGATTAGACTTGTCCCCCGTAAAGAGTCAAATCATAAAAAACCAGGCCCAAACCAACGTTTTAAGAGAACATCTGCCATTAAAAAATTCGAACGGGCAAGTGCAGAGCCACGTGGCGGTGGGCGCGGTGGAAATTCTCGTGGCGGTGGACGTGGCGGTGGACGTGGTGGAAACAGTGGTGGGCGTGGACAACCTGCAGATCTTCGCACCATGGCTGCGCGACGCCGAGTACCCAGACCCAAATCAATGATCATGGGAGCCAAGAAATAGATATATTGCCTGATATGAAGTTTTCAACAGATACCTCATATCATATTACAAAAACGTTTAATGAGATATCATAGATATGGATGCTAAATGTGCTGTATTGGCATTTCAACATGGAGAGCGATTGAAATCTGAATTTATATTGCTTTCTCAACTGCTGACAACGTGTTCTGCACTGAAAGGGGAGAAGCGGGTAGGCGCACGTATAATTCTTGATCAATGCATAAATACAATAGGTCTTGATCTCCTCCAGGCATCTCGCGATTGTAACGAAGACGAGCGCGCAGAGCTTGACCTGGCACGCACTGCACTTGATCAGATCTCCATTTATTTAGATCGTGGTGAAATTGAGCAGGCAATAGAACAAGCCGGATGTGCTATCAGTGCTGCAACCACTGTGGCCTCTCACGGATGGCAGGGACTTGTTCAACATGGATATTTCTGAAATCTCTTCTTTTTTCGCCACCCGACGGACAGTTCGGCACTACGATGAACACGGCATCCCTGATGACATACTATCCCACATACTTGCAACAACTCGCACCATTCCCAGTGCAGGAGCACTTGAATCTTGGGATGCAGTAATTATACGAGATGAGGGTGTCAAAGAAGCATTGTATGATGCTAGTTTTTCACAGGAGCATATTCTTTCTGCTCCAGTCATTTTAGTTGTGTGTGCAAATTACATTCGATCGATGTCACGTTTTGCCGAAGAAGGGATCATGTATGCAATCGAAGAAGCAACCATTGCGGCAACATATATGATGCTTGCAGCGCATTCCACCGGTATTTCAAGCTGTTGGACTGGTAGCTTTGATCCTGTAGAAGTACGTGAAACCTTACTTTTGCCAGAACATGTCCGCCCGATTGTATTATTAACACTTGGGTACGCATCAGCTATCCCTTCTGCATGCGAACGCATGGATACCTCTGAACACTTCCATACAGACTATTGGAATGTGTGATTGTGATTTCTCATTGTACAGTTTCACAGACCTATCAGTTGTACCCATTCCCATTGCATACATGTGTAGAAACAAAGGAGGTAATGTGATATAATGACAGATTATCAAGTAATTCTCGAATCTGCATGGTATATACGAGACGTGCAGTCTATTGACGATGCAATTGGCATTGCGATAAGCGAAGCTGGAAAGCGATTAAACCCAACTGCAAAGTTTGTTGATGTAGAGACTGGTTTTCTTTCCTGTCCTTACTGTTCAGAAGAACTTCCAGCATCACTTTTAATAGCGAATACAGCATTTGTAGGGCTTCGCATGGAAATGAAAGTTTTCAATGCAGAATCACCAGAACATGCTGGAAAGATTGCCAGAAAAACAATAGGCCGTGCCCTTCAAAATATCCCACTTGATGTTATCGAAGTCACCGAACTCAGTAAAAAGTAGAGGGTAAGATAGAGGATAGGCATGAATTATTGGTCATATGAAGGAGAGGCAGATAGAATAGCAGTTGTTGGGCATACTGCATTTGATCACATCTGTAAAACACCCTATCTCCCTCCTCCAGATGGTTCTGCCCCCGTTGTTAAGCGAGATCTTTTATTTGGGGGAGGTGCTGCGAATATTGCAACAGGCATTGCAATGCTTGGTCAGCAAGCAACACTTGTAAGTGCTGTCGGTAATGATTTTGCAGGAAGTGCATATGAGAAAAAAATGCAAAATCTCGGCATTTTCATGGAAAGCTACCACGTGCAAAGTGAACATACAGCAACAGCTTTCATATTTACCGATGATGATGGAAAGCAGATGACTTTTTTTGAATGGGGTGCATCGCGTGCATTTGCAGAGAACAAACCATCTTCTTTTCCATTTGTGCATATGGCAACAGCAGATCCTATATATAATGTACATGTCGCCCACCTTGCTTCTTTTTCTTCATTTGATCCCGGGCAGGATGTTCTGTTATATACTGCCGACCATCTGAAATCACTTTTGAGCTGTATTGATATACTCATTGCAAATCGGCATGAGTATGATACTATGTGCCAGACTATGACCTGTACACGACAAGATATTGCAGAAAAAGTTCCTCTTGCGATTGAAACATTGAGTGGAGATGGAAGCATTCTCCGTATACATGGAGATGAGATTCACATTCCAGCAATTTCTGTTGAGAGGGTAGATCCAAGTGGAGCAGGGGATGCATATCGGGCTGGATTTCTAAGCGCGTGCATTCAGGGATATGATGTTGTAACGTGTGCGCAGATAGGCACAGTAACAGCTTCATTTGTCGTTTCCGGTATTGGATGTCAGACAAACCAGTGTGACTGGATGACAATGCAAGAACGGTACGAGACTGTATTTGGAACACTTCCACGTCCTCCACGAACTCTTTGAAATTACTGTCCAACATAACTTTCATACCAATGAAACATGACCACTGATAAGCCATCCCATACCCACAGTTCTGCGCAAGTTGAGGAGTTTTCGAAGTATCTCTTTTCCGCTCCGAGTTGGCGTGGATCGCTTGCATTGATCCTTGTCATTGGAATCATCATTGAATTAATTTCCTGGAGAATGAGCCCGGGATATCAATCATTTGGAGTATATGGCTTCATCATCCCTGGGATCTCAACAATTGTACTTACCACATTCACCGTGAGTCTGTTTCACAAGCCAATGCCCTGGAATCGTTCTGCCCTGATTGCAGCAGGGTGTACTGTAGTTGCAGCGATTATGTGCGCAATTGGATTAATTATCTCTCGAGATCTTCTCTTATTTGCGTATGCAACGGCACTTGGAGTGATTTTTGCATTACGATTACTTATTTTAATCTCTGTTGCAGATAATCACCTCATTCATATGCTTATTCCTGCGGTAAACCAAAGTATAATTGGTTTTTTTGGAGTATGGTGGTTGGTGAAGGATCCTACCTTTGCTTGGACTACTCTTACCTCTTTGGTTTTCTTTGGTCTGTCTGCATGTTCCATCAGCTGGTTTATAAACGCCCCACTGAAACGAGCATACCGTATCAGTGGTACTGGCTTTTTAAACGCTTTTTTTGCTCATCTTACCGATGGGTCAAAAGATCTGGAAGAGTATTTTCGAGAGATTGGAGAGGAAGCCTTTGTACCTCAGGTAAGTCTTTTTTTTCATCGCGAACATGCACGAGATCTTATTTTTACTATTCCAAACCTACACCCTGGTCCCCTTGGAGAGATAGGAGGAGGTAACTTCCCAATGGAGATGCGCAGCAGATTTGAAGAAGAGATAATGGTTGCACACGGTTGTGCGACTCATGATCTCAATCTTGTCGCTGCCGATGAGATCGATAAGGTGATTGATGCCATCAATAATACACGTAAATCATGTGTATATCAACATATTGCGTCGAGATGCAACCGAGTTACTTCCGGCTCAGTCTCAATGATGTATCAGAGGTTTGGGGATACGCTGCTGCTTGTAAGCACCAGATCTCCCGACAAAACAGAAGATATTGAGTTTAGTATCGGGCATGCTATCATGTGTGAAGGTCATCGAATCACACCAAATATCGGGTTTGTCGATGCTCACAACTCTATCGGCGATGAGATTGGAGTGATATTACCAGGAACAAGGATTGCGCATGAATATTTTACTGGCGCTCGGTCAGCATTTGACGCCTGGGATACCTTACCTGTTGCACCATTTGAAATCGGTTATGCACATGTCCAGCTTCCATTTGGAAGAAAAGATGGCTTTGGAGACATCGGAGTTCAAGTAATGGTTGTGTCTGTTTCAGATCAAAAAACAGCATACGTGCTGATTGACGGAAATAACATGAATACTGGCGTTCGTGAGACATTGCGTGATCTTGTGCTTTCAGTAGTTGACGAAGCAGAGATAATGACAACTGATACTCATGTAGTCAATACAGTCTCTGGAAAGAATCCTATTGGATATCATGTGCCAGCAGATGATTTTTCAAAATACATACTTGAGGCTACAAACCGTGCCATAGCAGATCTCCGTTCATCAACAGTAGCTGGCACAACCGCCTCATGTGAATCTGTTATTGTGTTTGGGTCAAATAGTATTGCACAACTTGCAAGCATTGCAAATACAATCTTACTGTACATTATCCCGATTAGTTTTGGTATACTGGTATCCACTTTCCTTTTACTCATTATTGCGTATTGGGTTTTATTGATGTAACGTTACTATTCACCCCTTATTTTTTAGCCGTCAAAATGAGGGAAAAGATCTTTATATATAGACATCAATATATTAGTATGGAATGTTCCAGCTCTGATATTGTCTCACTTACTTCCCTGATCCACAATCTGGAAGAAAAAAACAAAGAACTGGAAGAAATCATCAAAAAACAGGCAGAAACTATCCTTCATCTTCAATCCCGCATAATTGAACTTGAAGCTCGTCTTGGGTTACATAGCGCTAACAGCAATTTTCCTCCTTCGCGTGACATTGCTTCCCCTCCCAAACCCGTTAATCTTCGCACAAAAAGCGGTAAAAAGGCTGGTGGTCAAAAAAACGTAAAGGGGTAACCCGGACCCTGTCTGAAACACCTGATGAGGTTCACCTTCTTCCAACTGAAATGTGTCCTTGTGGTTGTTCTCTCTTAGAAACAGCTCCAATAAAGGTGATACGCCATCAGATTTTTGATGTTGTTCACTCGCCACTCCACATCACAGAATACCGGTCAGAAGTTAAACGGTGTCCCCATTGCTCCAGCAGGGTTTCTTCAGATTTCCCAAAAGAAGCCGCGAATACTATCAATTTTGGCAAAAATATCAAAACATTAGCCGTATATCTGAACTCAGAATTACTCATCCCCTATGCCAAAGTAGTTCGAATGATCCGTGACTTTTATGGTCTTACATTAAGTCCTGCAACCATTGAAGGATTTCTCACTACTGCTTCAAACTCATTAGATGCCTATGAACATGAGGTTCGCATGAAACTTCTTGAATCTCCAGTACTCCATGCAGACGAAACAGGATTTTACGTTGAAGGAAAGAGGGAATGGCTCCACGTTTTGAGTACTGATAAGCTGACATTTTACGGTGTACACAAAAGTCGCGGCAAAGAAGCAATTGAAAGTATGAAGATTATACCACTGTATAAAGGTATTCTCGTCCATGACTTTTGGAACTCATACATGGGATATTTGTGTTACCATGCATTCTGCAATGCACACATCATTCGAGAACTTCAAGGAATATATGATGGGTTTAAGCAAGAATGGGCAAAGGAAATGCGGTCGCTTTTAGAAAAGACGTATAAATATGTGTTCAATAGAAAAATACATCGAAAATGGGAAATTCAAGAGTTATTAGACGAATATGATAGGATATTGTTGCAAGGGGAACTTGCAAACCCGCCACCTCCAAAGGAAGAAGGAAAGAAGGGGAAGCCAAAAAATACAAAGGCA
>WRER01000065.1 GCA_009779205.1 Methanobacteriota archaeon
AGAATCAACAGACCTTACAAACTCGAACTGCTTGTCTTTATTTGTAGTGATTATTGCATCGGTGTGGTGCGACCCGTGTTTGTTGATGAACTCAATCGCTTCCTCCAATCCATCGATGACTGCTATTGAGATTATCATATCGTTGTATTCCTTATCCCAATCCTCTTCTTTAGCATCGAAGACAGGGATGTCCTTCGGAATTGAGCTTTTGGCCCTCTTATCTGCTCTGACCTCTACTTTGTTCTCTTTGAACAGTTTTGCCATTCTCGGCAGGAATTTTTCTGCAATCTTTGAGTTCACAAGCAGAGTTTCGAGCGCGTTGCAAACGGCTGGATATTGTATCTTCGAATCCAATGTGACCGCAAGTGCCAGATCGATGTCCGCTTCATCATCGACGTAGATGTGGCAAAGGCCTGCAGAGTGACCTAACACCGGGATCTTGGTGTTGTTCTGAATGTATTTGACGAACTGGTATGATCCTCTTGGAATCAAGAGGTCGATGTATTCGTGCATAGCGAGTATCTGATTGATGTCTTCTCTTGTCTCCATCAGAACGAATGCTTCTTTCGGAACGCCTGCCGAGGCTGCTGCCTCTGTTAGCACATCGAACAAAATTTTGTTTGAATTCGACGCTTCTGATCCGCCTTTGAATGCTACTCCATTGCCGCTTTTGAGGCAAAGGGACAGGATCTGCGGAACTACATCAGGACGAGATTCGAAGATCACTCCGAGCATTCCTATCGGGCATTTGATCTGGTAAAGGATTAGCCCCTCATCCAGTTTGAGTGTGGAAATTGTCTCTCCGACCGGGTCTTCGAGCTTAATCACATCCAATATCCCATCGATCATTCCTGATATCTTCTCATCATTAATCTTCAGCCTCTTTACGAGAGAATCTGATAATTCACCTTTCTCTGCCATTTTCTCTGCATTCGAGACATCCTTGGCATTGGCTTCTAGAATCTTCCTCCTGTTTTTGTCTAAAGCTTTGGCCATCTCCTCCAATGCATTATTCTTAACCTCTGTGTCAAGGGTTGCATGTACAAGTGTTGCAGATTTGGCTTTTTTTATATCAGATATGAGCTGAGACATGATATTGAAACACCCTATGATGTACTGATATTAAATTTGATTATAACAATTAAGCATTACACAAAAAAAAGGACCTTGGTTAATAATTCACTGCCTTCTCCGCTTTTTCCACCCGATTTTGTTGCCTGGTGTATCTGAATCCCCATTTCTATGTCCAAAAACGTTTTTAAAGCGTGAGTTTGTCGAAAAATATTGCGTTTCGCCTAACCCACTATTGGACTCTTGCTTTGTAGAGAAATTTTCTGACATGGGCACTGAAACCATTTGCGAATGTGGGCGCACGGTTCCTCTGCAAAAAATATTAATAGACACATTTTGTCTGTGAGCTGGTAAAAAATGCGATTCTCAGAAGACACAAGAAAAGAAATCTTTGACCGTGCAGGAGGCATGTGTGAAAAGTGCGAAAAACAGATTGTATTGAAAAATCACTTTCCTGGACAGCGCGGTGCATGGCAAGCACATCATAAAACGGCTGTATCCAGCGGAGGCGGGGATTATCCAAGCAACGGCAAGGCATTGTGTCTCTGTTGCCACAAAAAAACTCACACCTACTGCAAACACAAAAAGTGATGGCGTACCAGATATGTTTATTTGGCTTACTAGCATGCTCCCGTGTGTATGTTTAGTGTCCCAACCACAGCAATGCGTCTGTACTGCGAACCTGTGCATTGAAACCCGATGTGGGTCTGAGCACCGAAATGGGGGTCTCCGAAAGCAATGACGTCTGTGTCTATGATGTCGTGCTTGCCGATACGCTCGTTATAAGAAAAATATTAAAAACAGGGAATCTGTACAAAGTAAATAAAAGCACCCGATTAGGGTTTAAAGTAAATGGCACAAGTACAGAGGGTTTGAAGGAGATGTTATGTCTACTGAAGAGATTTTACTTTCAAATTTGACGGCCGAGCAATATAATGCCGTTGTTGATAATTCAAAACATATCTTATGCTTAGCATGCGCAGGCTCAGGAAAATCAAGAACGCTTGCATACAAAATAGCTTATCTGATTTCAAAAGGAGAAGATCCTGAAAGCATCATTGCATTCACCTTCACAGAGAAAGCGGCTGAGTCTATTAAACGCAGGGTTGCCGAAGCCCTGCGTAAGTTCAGCTTGCCAGAAGATTACATCGGCGCGATGTTTATCGGGACGTTGGACTCTTTTTGCCATAAGCTTCTCGGCGATATAGATGCAAAATATCGGCAATATGATGTCCTTGATAAAAATGGGTTAATCCTGTTCCTTATGTCAAGGTATTATAAACTTGGATTGAAACAGCAACCGGGGGGCTATTTTCGAGATAAAGTACTCCCGCTTGCTGATGCATGGCAAACGATGAACAACGAAAACATCAGTTTGGCAGATATTGAGCAATACAATACAACGTTGTTTGACCTCCTGACAAAGCTGGAAGAAAACCTTGACAGGGACGGCTACATGGATTTTTCTTTCGCTATCCGACTGGGGGTGCAGGAGTTAAAGAAAATAAGAGACAAGGAGACTTCTCACATTGCAAAATACAAGTTTCTGTTTGTAGACGAGTACCAAGACATTAATCCTGTTCAGGAAGATTTCATCAAAACACTGGCGAGCCATCTGGATATGCTTCTCGTGGTAGGTGATGACGACCAGTCTATTTACGGATGGCGTGGCGCGAATGTACAGAATATCCTGACATTCAGCAAGCGCTATTCAGATGTTTCTGTTCATCGTCTGTTAATTAACTTCCGCAGTACAGGAGCTATTGTCAACAGCGCAAACAACTTTGTTCAGCGTACAATCGGCCTTGTCCGCCTTAGTAAAGAGATTAAGTCGCACTCTGATGGCAACATTCAGGACTTGCGTAAGCTTTGGTTTGATTACCGTTGGGAGGAAGCCGATTGGGTGGCACAACGGATTGAGAGTCTCATTGGAACGAAATACGTAGAGGAAGTTGATTCTGAAGGCGTGGAGAAGTGCCGGGGATTAACATATAGTGATTTTGCCATTTTGTTGCGAGTAATTCATAACAGCAATGGCGAAAACAGAGACAGACAATTTGCCGAAGCACTTTCCAGACATGGGATACCTTTTAAGACTTCTGGGGAAGGAGGCATCTTTGACCGCCCATATGCAGCCTGCATTCAGCAGTCTATGGAACTGCTGCGTATTGCGGGATTGCAGCGCGAGAGGGCACTAGATTTTTTCGCCAAAGATGTTCTTCCTGTTTTCCATCATGCAGACGAGGACAGGTTTATTGCTGTGTTAAACAAATGGCATCAGAATATTCATACGCCCATCTCCTCTGCACGGCGTAAGGTGTATCCGCAGGAATTTTTACATGATTTGATAGACGCTCTCAATGTGAGAAATTTTGCTGACGAAACAGCTCTGCGCGACCTTGGTCTGTTTAGTAAGATTATTCTAGATATTGAAAAAACCTATGTGAGCATTGATTCTCCCTCCAGATATGCCGAGATGCTCAATTTCATCAACAATGTTGCAGCGAGCAATTATGAGCTGGAATCTGTTGATTACCTCACAAAAGAAGATGCCGTAGATATTTCGACCATACATAAAGTCAAAGGACTTGAATATCCCGTGGTATTTGTGGTAGATCTGATTGCAAGCAGGTTCCCACATAAAAAAGCAGAATATAACGGGCTGCTACCGCGCAGTTTGATGACTGATGCAATAAACCGTGGGGCATACGGAACACGACTAGAGGATGAGACACGCCTTTTTTACACAGCTATCACTCGCGCTGAGAGTTGCTTATACCTTTCCGGAAGCGAGAATCATCCTGATTTGAAAAGAGCTACCAAACATTCCCCTTTTATCTCTGGTTTCACCAGCCCAAATTTACGCGAAGACACAACGTTTGATGATTTAGCAGAGAAAATCCAACCGTGGCCGCGCTTTGACGAGGGCGAATTTCCTACAGATTATTCATCTGTCAAAAACTATCTTACCTGCCCATTCTCATACAAACTGGCCACCTTATACGGCTATAACGCGACTGTTCCAGAGCTCTTCGGCTTCGGTAAGACCAGCCACACTATTCTGGAACGCCTGCATCAGCGGTTTAGAGACAGGCCCCCGACAGAGGAAGAAGTGGCTGAGATTGTTGAGTCGACCTTTATGCTTAAACATGTTTTCCCAAGTAAAGACCCAATCAACCGCCCGGGTTCATATGAACGCGCCAAAGCATTGGTGCAACGAATACTGACAAAATACTCGCAACAGTATGCCGGAGACTTTGGCCGTCTGCGTATGGATGAGGCGCGTTTCGAGATCTCAGTCAAAGACGCTTTGGTTACAGGTGCAATTGATCTGCTTATGCTTGAAGACCCTAAACGTGGCATAACTACAGCGGATGTGATTGACTTCAAATCAATGGAAACACCAGAAGACGTATCCGCTTACGATTGGCGTGACATGTCAATCCAGGTGCAGTTATATTCCAAAGCGGCCAAAGAGGTAATTGGTGAAAATGTGGAAACTGGATATATCCATACTTTGAAGGACAATCGCCGAACTGCGATACCTGTAGACAAGCAATCTGTGGATGATGCTATAAACGTCATAGAGTGGGCTGTCAGAGGAATTCTTGATAATGATTTCCCGATGCGCGCATGCCCGCAAAATTGCGGAGTGTGTGATTTCAAAGCAATGTGCGCACAGAAAAGACAACCATTCAAACATGAAACCATTCCTCCACAGATTAACACGCCAGCGGGATTAAAGACAATAGCGGCTTTTGAAAACGATGGCGGGGGCAGCAACAAATGAGCTTCAAATTCGAAGCAATAGATGTTTTTTCTGGTTGCGGTGGTGTTTCATGCGGGCTGGCTTCAGTTGGATTCGAGGTAAAAGCCGCAGTAGAGATAGATGCTGTTGCCGCGGACGTTTACCTCAGATACCCTCTGCTTTCAAAGGTGAATGTGTTGTGTGGAGAGTCGGAGGGAGACATCTGTAATCTAAGCGGCAATGAAATTCTGAGGGCCGCTAACATTGAAAGAACCAGCATCTATCTTTTCGCAGGATGTCCACCCTGCCAAAACTTTTCACGACAAAATCCCGAGAACAAAAACAAATCTCCTGAAGATCGCAAAAAACTGCTATTCGAATTTTTGCGGATTATTGAGGAATTAGAGCCGCCGTTCATTCTAATGGAAAATGTTCCTGGCATTATGGCAGTGCATAACAAAATTATTCTCGATGAATTTCTTGACAGACTGATGAAAAAATATGTCGTTGTGGCAGGCATACTGAACTCTGCTGACTACGGTGTTCCGCAAAGACGCAAGCGGTTTGTACTTCACGCTGCAAGAAAGGATATCCATACTCAGCTATCTGAATACGGTTTTGAGTTTAAACTTCCTGAACCCACACACAGTAAAAATGCTGAGGGCGGGCTTACGAAGTGGAAAACAGTAAAGGAAACAATCGGCAATTTGCCACCGATTGGCGCCGGAGAGGAATACCCCGATGACGGTAAGATTCACAATCATAGATGTGCAAACTTAGACTCCCGTAACATCAGGCGTATGCAAGCTATACGTAAAGGCGGTGGCTCACGCACAAGCTTACCAGATGACTTGATATTAGCCTGCCACAAAAAAAAGGATGCGACTGGCAATGTCTTTTCGGGGCATAAAGACGTTTATGGAATTATGGACCCCAACGAACCATCCCCTACTATGACTGGTGGTTGTCTATTCTATTCCAAGGGCCGGTATGGACACTATGAACAGGACAGAGCAATTTCTGTCCGAGAGGCGGCACGTTTGCAAACATTTCCAGATGACTTTGTGTTCGGCGGCCCGTTGGCGGCAACATCTTTGCAAATAGGCAACGCTGTGCCCATCGACCTCGTG
>WRER01000066.1 GCA_009779205.1 Methanobacteriota archaeon
GTATCCTGAAGATCGGCTACCTCTGCAACCTTTCCACACATGCCGAGCTTGTCACAGGCGATACCTTTCATTGTTTCTTCACATTGATGACAGTACATGATAATGTCTCCACCTCTACTATGGATCCAGCAAATGAATATAATAAAAAGTTTCAAAAAGTATACCATTATAACCATTATATCATGTACGTGGACTATGTTGAGTGTGGGGTAAGTCGGACATTACACATTCTTTCAAAAAAATGGATGTTTCTTATTCTTCTTCATTTATACAATTCACATGAAGCTCTTCGTTTTTCAGATCTCCGTGAGGCAATCCCCGGTATTACTGCAAAGGTTTTGTCTGAGCGTCTGAAGGAGTTGGAGGAGGAGGGGATCGTGCATCGCTGTGTACTTGAACAGAGCACACCTCCAAAAACACAGTATAGCTTAACGCCGTGTGGAATCGAGTGCGTAGAAATTATTAAAGTTACAAAGAAATGGACGCTGAATTGGAAAGAACATCCTGATCTGTGCCCTGTGTACCAGGAACGCCAATGTCCGTTGTGAGATCTGAACTGCACCACCTTATAAATGATTTTTCAGTTACGACAATTCATATATAATCTCAAGAATTAATTAGTAAATGCCAATCGCTCTCTCCTGCCTTCCTTTCCGCCTGCCGGCAGGCAAGGCTGGGCAGGCAGGAGCACCAGGATATTCTGTAATTGACTCAAAAAGTGTTACGGGGGATATCAAGGCTATGTTCTAGCGGTGTTATGTGCGATCTACAGGCAACCTATAACCGCCTGCTGAAAATAGCGACAGCTAATGAGAAGGATACAAATGGAAAATGAAAAAGAAATCACAGTAAAAACAAAAGAATGGTCAAACCCGACTCCAGCAGGACTTGTCGCTTTGGCAGTGGCATGTTTTTGCTTTTTCGCAATTCTGAACGGGTTTGTTGAGACATCAGCGATGCCTTTGATTGGATGCTGGCTCATTGGCGGCTTTATCGTTCAGGCCGTTGTTGCACTTGTTGACCTTAAAAATGGGAATCCCGTGGGAGGAAACACCTTTTTGTTCTTCTGCGCATTCTTCATGCTTGTTGGAGGCATGGCAATGTTTCTCAAATATGGTGGCATCGTTTCTGGTGCACCGCTCGACACCCGTATCGATGGATATGCATGGGCAGCACTCACTCTGGCGCTACTTCTCTGGACTCCGGCATTTTTAAAGCCTTTCGGCCTACTGTCCCTGATCGTACTTGCGCTCGATGTGGCATTGCCATTTATAACACTTATTGATCTCCACATTCTACCGGCATCTTTTGCATTCATCCCAGCCTATGCACTGCTCATTGCCGCTCTTATTGCTTTATACTTCAGTGCGGCTCTTGTTGTAAATACAGCTCTTGGGAAAAAGTTTTATCCGGTACTTTAAAAAAGAAAATAAAGAAGGGAATGAACAAAAGGAGTGTAGTTCCTCCTTTATCACCTATCCAGACTTACACTTTTTTCGTTTTGTTACATTACTCATCGTGGAAGAATACATAAGAATTTCAAGAATCATTATATGGTATGGCACAATATCTCTGCAATATTTGTAAAGCATATGAATATGATTCTGATAAAGGAATACCAGGAGTCGCAGAGCCACATACATTGCTGCAGGATCTGCCAGATATGTGGGTTTGCCCACTTTGTTTTTCAACAAAAGCACACTTTGTTTTAATTGCCGGAGAAGAAGAGAAAGAAAAAGAAACATCTGTTTTTCAAGATCCTGTTCCGGAATGGATGGAAGATATCATTGCAATGGCGAGTGGAAATGGCTCTTTGGTTGCTTCAATGGGTACGAAACTGCCTGTGCCACGCTGGGATGATATCTTGTTCATCGGTTCTTCTCTTGCCCGCCTTCCAACACCTGCTGATATGCCTGTGTCATTGCAGACGACAATCGGGGCAGGCAGACCGGAAGTGACAAAGACCCTTGTGATCTCGATGCCGGTATTTGTTACTCACATGTCATTTGGTGCTTTGTCATCTCAGGCAAAGCAGGCTCTTGCTCATGGAACACGAGAGACTGGCACAGCGATTGGATCAGGAGAAGGCGGAGTGCTTCCAGAGGAACTCGCAGCGGCAGGTGAGTATATCTATGAATATGTGCCGAATCGGTATAGCGCAACAGATGAAGTGTTCGCTGATGCATCTGCTATTGAGATCAAGATCGGTCAGGCCGCTAAGCCAGGGCTTGGAGGGCAACTTCCCGGACATAAGGTTACTAAGGAGATTGCAGCGGTGCGTGGTCGTGATATTGGATCTGATATTCACAGCCCGCCAACATTTCCTGAGTTTTTAGAGAAGGGAAGTCGTGCAGGGCTTTCTGATATTGTGTCCGAGCTTCGTGAACATGCTCATGGAAAGCCGATTGGAGTAAAGATAGCAGCAGGAGATATTGAGGGAGATTTAGAAATAATTGAAGCAGCAGGAGCTGATTTCGTGACGATAGACGGACGTCCCGGAGGAACTGGAGCATCGCCAAAGACCGTGCGTGATCACGCAGCAATTCCAACGATCTATGCAATCAGTCGTGCACGGCGCTGGCTTGATGAACACGAAAGCACGATGTCTTTGATTGCAACAGGAGGTTTCAGAAAGAATGCAGATATTGCAAAAGCACTTGCAATGGGTGCTGATGCTGTTGCAATTGGAACAGCAGCCCTTGTTGCAATCGGTTGCATGCAGCATCGCATCTGTGCCTCAAATAGATGTCCTCAGGGTATTGCAACACAGGATCCAACATTGATCTCTCGTTTTGATCTTGAAGCTGGAGCAATTGGCCTTGCTCATTATTTACGCGCCATAGCTGAGGATCTGGATCTGATCGTGCGTATGCATGGCAAACAGTCATCTGCTGAGCTTGGGTATGATGATCTCGTGACTACAAATGCAGATATTGCAGCATTTACATCAATTCGTCATGTATGAAGCTGCTTGATCGTCTTCCTTCATGGAGAAATAGAAAGGCAGATACTGGTGAGCAAGATGCCTTGTTATATATTATCTCTGATGCAGAGGCAGATGCAGGAAATCAAGAGAATGGGGATCAAACGCAAGCGCTGTATATAGATGAAGTCTCACGTATTCGCGATGCTTGCACTCGGTTTGCACAATGCACTGAAAAGCAAACAGCTCTTTTCCTGCTTGGAGAGGAATTGTCGGTGTACCCACTCAATACACTTGAGCAGTTGATGGCTTCATTTGAGAGAAAAGCACAAGCTCTTCCTGCGCATTACCGAGATAAGCTGCTTCCAAAGATTCATGAGGAGATTTGTGGAGCATATCATGATCTTATGGCTGCGTGGAGGGAAGGAGAAGAGATACCAGGAACACTATCTCCCAGTTGGCTAAAATACTGGAACATGGTTTTTCAAACCTGTAAAACTCGAGCTCTGACAAAAAATCCACGAAATCTGTTTTGTAAGTATCTGATTACTGGGGGAACGATGTATGTTTTCGAACGTCCGGGTCATCCAGTTGGAACACCATTTCCTGGAGGGCAGATCGTAGATAGCTGGGATGGAGTTGTATACTGTCCGGTACGAGATATGGCAGATGATGTCGAATCTGCATTATGCCCATTCTGTCCAGCGGTGCAGTCTGATGATCCGATCTATCCCCAAACGAAACAGATTCGCCTCCTACAAGAAAGACAGAAGAATCTGAACAATTACTGGACGAATTATAAAGGCTGAGTGTACACCATGCAATGGGAGAATGTTCAAATGGTGATGTATTAGTCTCAGTTGATGATGATTTCATCATGCAAGTTAAAACGAAGGCAAAGACCATGGTAATGAGCCTGTACATTGGTTAAGCGCTAAAATCCCCTGAATCAGCCTGCCAAAGCAGGCAAAAGGCTATATGGTGACAGGAAAGGGGTTCTTTTGAATAACTCATAAACGAATGCATATGCATGAATTATTCGAAAATAGAAATAAAACTCTAATTGAAAAATACTAAATAACATGCAGAGAAAAAATAGGTGGAGGGAGTACTTAAAAACGTTCGTATTTGAGGTACCTAAATAAGCTACAATATTCAGCTAAATTGTGGTTTAATAATTAATTTGCATGTTAAAATGAAAATAATTGCCTAATATTAGAGAATGAACATGATTAAGTTTCCTAGAGAATTATCTGTAATTACCGTAGCTTTTCTGCTCATCGTTATTGTTAAAATTGCTATTTCATTTTATTTTGCAGGGCCACAATCACTACCTGATGCAACTGAATACGACTACATGGCACAATCTATTCTAGATGGTACCTTTATGGAATCAGTGCCATCTGGAGATCATTTTCCACCTGGTTATTCGTTTCTTATCAGTTTAGCATACTTGTTTGGTACCGATAAAGTTCTGATATATCACACTCAATTAATAATTAATGCAATCATTGCAGCACTCATAATATTTCCAAGTTATTGTATATTGAGAGATTGGTGTTCAAAAGAAATTGCAATATGTGGCTCAATTATTGTTGCAACATTACCTGCCATATCAGCATATACCGGTTTACTAATGAGTGAAAATCTTTTTTTACCACTAACTGTTTTTGCATTATATTTCATATACAGGAGTTTTTCTGAAGATAATGAAGGATATCTCTTTTCAGTACTTGCAGGACTGTCAATATTTTACCTTGTATTCACCAGGTTTACCGGACTTGCAATGGTTATAGCTCTCATTGTTGGATTCATGGTACACCTCTATCTGCAAAAGAAATCCGGCAAAAATGCACGAACTGCATTACAATATACCTGGCCGGCACTTGCATGTTGCTTCATCCCCTTAATCATATGGAGATTATTCATTTCAATCAACAAAAATACACTGTTGCCATTTACGGGCACTGATTCAATGATATCAAATACCCTTGAAACTGCTACAACGAACTTCTTTGAAGTCGTGCGAGTAGTTGTCCTTCAAGTTGACTATGTGCTTCTTTCTTCCTACATCGTATTTGCCGTTCTTGCTATGTATGCAATGGCAACCCTATTATCACGTCCATCACATATAACAGAATATTTACCTAACAAATGCAAGAGCAGAAGTGATTCCTTATGTATAATGGCAGTTATAACTCCAACACTCATATTTCTTCTGGCATTACTTCCCATGCCAAATCTGATTGCAAACCATCCATACCTGCATGGCAGATATTTTGATCCAATAATTCCGCTCGTTTTCATATTTGGAATAATCGGACTACAGGCTATCGCAAATCAACCGAGTACAATTAAAAATAGATCTAGTATACTTCTCATTGGAGCAAGCATACTTGTATCAATATGCACACTCACACTTTTTTCATGGAACACTCATTTCGATGCATTGCAAAATGCGTCACTCCTTTATTTATTCCAATTTGAATCATTTATTGCAATTTTGATAATAGTTGGGATGTTTGGATTCCTATTTCCAATTATCGTAACTATGTGCAAACATATTCAGATAATGAGATTATTTTTATCAATGATAATCTTGTTAAATTGTATGATTGCAGTTCCATTATATCAAACGGAAATACAGTTCTCGAATAATTTCGATAATGTCGGTGTTATTGGAAAGGTGATTCAGTATAACATTGATCCGGAAGCTGTAATCATTTGGGATAGCAGTTCCCTTGAATCGCCTTGGAATGTATTCATGTATGCTCTTATCGATTATTGGATTGTAAACGACTTCCGCTCTATACATTTGGCAAATTCTGCATCATCAGGTGATTACTCTGCACTTGAAGGCGGAGACTATATTATTACAGCGTTAGCAGGTAGCACGGAGCCGTTGTACATCTCACCATCAGGATTAGCATTATACTCCTTGAGATAATTTCCGATGAGGTCTGGTACATCCATTCTTGAACTATGGTGACGAACACATGAACCAGAAACATCAAAAAATA
>WRER01000067.1 GCA_009779205.1 Methanobacteriota archaeon
CATGCCCATCCCTTGATCTCATTTGTAGTATATAGTTAGCTCTCTCTAATCATATATATATTAGTATGAGCTAACCTTCCCCCATAGGGAGTGTGGAGTGAGTTCTCATAGGGTTGGTTTTGCTTGGAATCATCTTGATGATCTGCGCACGTTTTTTGGCTGTTTTGTTACATTTACGTTATTTATAACGTTTATCTCTCTTCTTTTTCAATATAAAACTCCTCGGTTTATGGACATTTTAGAAATTTAAGAGTGGTTTAAGAGTCATTTAGGAGTATTACGGCATAATTTCTGGGAGGTTAGGATGATAAGAAAAGAGAACAAACATAATTAAATCAGTACAAATACATCCATTAGTAGATTATGAAAACACATGAGTCCGCGGAGAATTATTTAGAAGCAATTTTAATACTGAGCCAGAGCAGAGAATCAGTTCGCTCTATAGATGTTGTCAATGAACTTGGCTATACAAAGCCCAGTGTAAGCGTTGCCATGAAAAATCTGCGCTCAAGCGGGCATATCATTATGGATAACAACGGCTATATCACTCTCACCGAAAGTGGACGAAAAATAGCAGAAATGATGTATGAACGCCATATGTTGATTTCAGACTGGCTTATCTTCTTAGGCGTGGACAGAGATACCGCTGTAAATGACGCCTGCAAAATGGAACATGTCATGAGCGCTGATAGTTTTATGGCCATCAAAAAACACATAGCAGATTGGAAGCGAGATACTCACAACCAAAAAACTGATAGAAGCAGCAAATGAAAAGATATGGTTTTTTCGCGCACCAATCTCATCTCCATGCTACTCATAAAACCATTTCAGCACAATCTTCACAATGTGTATTTCTCATTGCTCTCTTTTCTCCATTTTTCCATATATAAAAACGATTTTTGAATTTATTTTTGATATGCCATAAGCCAGATATCACTTTTTTCTTGATAGCAGCTTTCATTTTATCGCAAAATACCCGGATTTGAGGAAATTAAAAGAGGTTTGACGTTATTTTTATCAAAACCTATGGGGTAAACTCTGGACGGTAGTGGTTTATTCGAAGCGAATTCGTACAGAGTTGGCATGAGCGTGAAGTCCTTCTGCATCTGCGATCTTCTCAACTGTGTCTTGAATCTGCATCAATCCTTCTTTACTGATGATCTGCACTGTAGATGCTTTTGTAAAGTGTGAGAGATTTAACCCTGAATACAAACGCGCATTTCCAGCAGTTGGCAGAACATGATTTGTACCGGAAGCATAATCTCCGCACGCAACTGGTGCATATGATCCAACAAAGATAGAGCCTGCGTGTTGGATTTGTGAGATTTTATGGATAGCTTCTACTACCTGCAAAGAGAGATGTTCCGGTGCTATTGTGTTTGCAATCTCCACAGCTTCATCCAGATCAGATGAAATAATAACTCCTCCTTGCATCAGAGCTTCCAAAATGATCTCTTTTCGCGATATATCTTTCATCTGCCGCTTGATCTCTTCATCCACACGACATGCAAGTTCCTCAGAAGGTGTAATCAACAGCGATGCAGCAGATGGATCATGCTCTGACTGTGCGATGATATCTGCTGCAATAAATGCAGGATTTGCAGATTCATCTGCTATAATGGCGATTTCAGATGGACCCGCCGGAAAATCAATCGCTACATCTTCCTGCACGATACGTTTTGCGACTGCGACATAGCTATTTCCAGGTCCTACAATCTTATCAACACGGGCAATTGACGCAGTTCCATATGCCATTGCTGCAATTGCCTGTGCACCTCCAACCTGATAGACTTCAGTTATTCCACAAATTGCACATGCAGCAAGCGTTAATGGGGATGGCCCATCTCTTCCAGGGGGTGTACACAGACAGATCTCTGAAACACCAGCCACACGAGCAGGTGCTGCACACATCAGAACAGTTGATGGATATGCAGCTTTTCCGCCAGGAACATAGATTCCAATCCTTTCAAGAGGTGTTACTTTCACACCAAGCAGAATACCTGGGTCTGTCTCCTGTAGCCAGAATTCTTTTTGTCTCTGTAATTTGTGAAACATAACGATACGTTCGTATGCATCAATGAGTGCTTGAAGAACTTCTTTATCCACCCGTTCATGTGCATTCCAAATAGCTTCTTCAGATACCTGTACTGTCTCCAGGGCAACATTATCATATCGTCTGGACAGTTCAAGCAGAGCCTCGTCACCACGAGAAGAAACGTCCTGGATGATCTGTAAAACAGAGTCATGAACTGATTCAAGTGATGCAGATTGGTGGTCTATCCACTCATTTACGCTAATCCGCCGTAACATATGTACATATCTGTATCCAGGAGAGAAAAAGGTGTATAATGTCTGATTACAGCGAATCAGAGATATCTAAACAGACAAGTCATTTCAATCAACCACCTCTTTTGCTACTTCCTTATAAGGAGCACCATCCTTCGTTGAACCCACAAAAATAATGTTTCCGTCTTGAACAACAAGAACTTCTGCAACCGTGTTTTGTGCATCTGCGGTATAAATGATACTATCTTCAAAGCAAATGTCCACCATGTATTCAAAACTCCGCGTCATGGTCACCAGAACACTGAAACCGATTTTCTATTTTTTCTGTAAAGCAGAAGATGAAATGGAACATGTGTGAATTAATATGCATCGCTGCATATCTATATCATTGAGTTCCCACTTGTAGGTATGTCAAACGTCTCCGTCTTTCTCGACAATCGTGCAAAAGCAGATCCTGATATGATCGCAGTCGTTCATCCATCAAGTGAAACGACATACACATATCACGAGCTTGCCTCAGCGGTACATCGAATAAGTGGCGGCCTTATTGCACAGGGCATATCTATAGGAGATCGTGTCGCTATATTTCTTGACAGCTCCCCTGAGTACCTTATCAGTTACTTTGCAATCTGGAGAATGGGAGGCATCGTTGTCCCAACAAACATCGTATATAAAGAAAAAGAACTGATTCATATCTTAAACGATTCACAGGCAACAGCCATTATCTGTGATGCAGCACATGAGAATATTGTAGAGAGACTGCTTCCTGATGCACCCACAGTGCAGATGATAATCACCACTGGCTCTACCACCAAGTCATCGCCACAGATCGTGAGCTGGGGGCAACTATTAGTGTCAGCTCCCCTTTTAGAGTCGGTAAGTTGTAATCTTGATACTGTGTGCCAGATCCAGTACACATCAGGTACAACCGGCGCACCAAAGGGAGCAATGCTCACACATGGAGGTTGGATTGCAGCACTCGACAATGAATGTGATATTCTCGATCTCGTGCGTGGGGATATGTATCTTGGAATCTATCCAATGGGGCATGTTGGGCTGTCATGGGGAATTTCAATTCTAAAGGCTGGGGGAACCTATATTTGCCTTGAGAGGTTTGAACCGGAGCGGTACCTCTCCCTCATAGAGCAATATCAGGTAACAGTTCTCTCAAGCATGCCACCTGTGATTCACATGCTCGCAGAAGCTCCAGACGATACAGAACAGCGAATAAAAACAGTACGAGTCCTTATCAGCGGAGGCGGACCACTTCACTCTCCAACCTGGAAAGCATTTCATGCACGCTATAACCGCCCAATCGTGAATGCATATGGACTTTCTGAGACAATCGTGCTTGGTGCAGGAACAGCCATTCGCCCATATCATTATCAGACAGCAGATGAGTACAACAGTGTTGGGACGCCTGTTGGATACACAGAGGTTTGCATCGTTGATCAGGACAGACCAAAACATCACCTCCCAAGCGGAGAAGTTGGAGAGATCGCACTTCGGGGACCCGGGCTTGCCCTTGGATACTGGAACCGTCCCGTCGAGTCAGGAGCGGTATTTCTTTCTGATGGCTGGTTCCTGACAGGTGATATTGGATATCTTGATTCTGATGGAATGCTTGTGATTACAGATCGCAAAAAAGACATGATAATCATGTCCGGGTGGAAGATCTACCCAACTGAGGTTGAACAGGTATTGATTCATCACCCAAAGATCGCTGAGCTCGCAGTGTTTGGCTGTTCCGATGAAGAAAAAGGAGAAATACCAGTAGTTGCGGTTGTTCTGTCAGAAGGTGTCAAAGACTTTTCACATGATGAGCTTGCAGCATATGCAAAAGAGCGCCTTGCAGGATACAAGGTTCCAAGACGAACATATATCGTATCACAACTTCCACGGCTAAATGGCTGGAAACTGCTTCGGGGAGAACTTCAGCATATGTTGTGCCCGTCACCCGACAGGCAGGCAGATAATACATAGATAGATGTTAGATATCAGATGGCGATCGATCCAAACGCAGCGAAACAGTCTTGCAGCTCTCTACGCTGCATGCGAAAAAGCCGGATATAACCTCATTCAAACAGATAAACCAGATGGGGACTGCACATTATATAGTCTAAACTCTCTTACTGCTCCTGCCTACCTTGAAGAGATCAAAAGTGCCTCCTGCATAACGATCGTAGGTGGTCCTCATGCAACTGCCTGTTATCGAGAGCTCGCTCCTATTGCAGATTATGTGATCGTTGGTGAAGGAGAGTACACACTTCCACTGCTATTGCACGCTATTGAGACCGGATCTCCATTGCCACCAGGCGTTGCAACCGTGAATGAATATACGCAAGCGACGACATCAGTATATCTGAATGCATACCCCTGTTTCACCAGAATGAAGGGATATATCGAGATTACCAGAGGATGTCCATATCAATGCGGATATTGTCAGACCCCGTCATTATTCGGGGGCAGAATGCGCCATCGCTCTGTTGATGCAATTGCTGAATCTCTGCAATATGTGAATGATCTACGATTTGTAACACCAAATGCTTTTGCGTATGGATCAACTGATAAAACACCCAGATATGGGAAAATTGAATTGTTACTCAAAACGCTAACCAGAGATTCAACGAAACACGCATATTTTGGAACTTTTCCAGGAGAGGTTCGGCCTGAATATATTACAGAACAGTCACTTGAATTGATTCAAAAGTACTCGTCAGGGAATAAAATTCATTTTGGAGCACAATCCGGAAGTGATCATGTTTTACAGAGGATAAAGAGAGGACATACAGTATCTGATATCTATCATGCTCTTGATCTTTGCAAGCAGTATGATATTTCACCGGTAGTGGATCTCATAGTAGGACTTCCAGGAGAATCTGAATCAGAACAGAGAGAGACAGTGACACTGGCAAAAGATATCGCTCGGCAGGGAAAGATACATGCACATCTGTTTATGCCTCTTCCTGGAACAATGCTCGCACATGAGACCCCAGCTCCTATTTTTCCTGAGACAAACAAAGTATTTGGCTCACTTGCTCTTCAGGGGAGACTAACCGGCTCGTGGAATACACCAATGTATCAAGGGACATAGCCATAAAGCCCACATTTCACAGAATTTGGCTCGTGAGATGTCATGGAGGAGGTCATATGATTTGGGTATTGAGAGAAAAGAATGCTGCATCTCCGTGGTAGGAGGGGGAAAAGAACGAAGAGAGAAATGTGGAAATATTGTAACAAAGGGCAGAAGGAAAAATAGGTTCAAAAATAAAAAATATGCGAACCATGGGTTATACAGTCAAAAAAGCGAATGCTTCATCAGGTATTCGCTTTTAACCTTTTGGGATTAGATTCAACTGCGCCTAAAGCAATAAATCCCATCGTTCTTCTATTAATATTTCTCCTGTCCATTCTGTATTAGATTTTTTCTCCGTTGGCTCAAAGCCGTATCTTTCGTACAAATGCCTCGCGGCGTTTAACGTGTTAATTGTCCATAAAAAAACATGGGTGTACTCTTGTGCCTTGCAAAACTGCATAGCCGTATCCATCAGCTTCCTGCCAATACCCTTACCTTGATAATTCGGG
>WRER01000068.1 GCA_009779205.1 Methanobacteriota archaeon
CTTTGAGGAGATTATACAAAGATTCGCTCCTATTGCCCCACGTAAAGTCAAACTTATATATACCAGGCGTATATCCCATAATAACGCGGTATTTCGTCTTTTCTCCTTCATATGTATTTACATGGGGAACATTGCCTCTTAACGTTTCAATCGTCTTACTTGAGGGAGATAATTGATTCGGTCCAAGATCACCTAATTGAAAATCACTACCAATGGTTCGGAGAAAGAGATTAATAAGACATCGTATCTGGTTCGACCAGAATAAAACGTCGAAAATATCTGCAGCTTCAGCCATGTCTACGTACGCAACACCTCCCGTTGCAGGAGCAATCCCGATCCATTGTCTCACATTTTTAGCATTTTTCGGTTCGACTTCTTCCATGTACCAACGGGAGACCACTCCTCCCATGGAGTGAGCGATAATATCAATTGGACCAGAATAACCTGTTTCATCTCGTTTTTCTGCAATATATCTTTGTAAATGCACAGCATTATCTCGTGGATCAAAAAACGTGTTATAATCAAATGTATCCCACGTGTCAATGCTTTCATCTTTGAGTGCCTTGTTTAGTTTTTCAAATGTCTCAGGACCTGACCAAAATCCATGGACGAAGACCACTGGAATATTGGTATACAGTTCCCGAAATATCGGACCATTTGGTTTGATAGAGATGGTTGCACTTTTCGTGTATTCTTTCTGATCGAGTGGAGATATGAATGAAAACTGTGAGCTCTTTTCTACCACCCACGGAGGATTTAATGGAAGCATCTTCTCTAAAGCAACAGTTCTTTTTTTCGTAGGACCCCAGACGCTTATGGTACCTCCTTTTACATACTTCTCCAAATCCACTTCTGAGGAAATACCACTGATACCGGTTGCCTGTTCTGTACCAATAGACCACATGTGTATGTTGGTGATGGTTGCACTGTCAGCGATCTCTTCAATACCATGTGTGGTATTTCCGGAAACGATAAAGGTACCGCCATTGATGCTTGTCTGATCCTTGAGCGTCAGGATTCCGTGCGCTACTGACTTCTCTCCTTCGCTTTCTTCACTTTTTATGGTAAAGGTGCCGTCAGAGATGCTTGCACGATCTTTGAGTTCTACAATTCCTACCGCATACGATCCATTGATGTTAAATTCCCCATTTGAGACTTTTCCATCGTCCTGGATAGTCAAGATTCCGGAAGCAGACAGCCCGTTGACGGTTATTTTTCCGTTTACTATTTCTCCCTGATCTCGGATAACACCAATTCCAGTAATTCCAACAATACTTGTATCAGTGCTCGTAATGGTAATTTCCGTATCTTTCAGCTTGCCACGTAGTGTTCCAATGCCACTGACAAGTTCTCTGGATGTGACAATAATAGACGACTTCTCAATATTGTTACATTCAGTTATTGCAAAATCTCCATCTGGATTTGTAGCGGTGATCGTAATATTCTTGAGATCTAGGTCCTCTTTGCCAACAATCCGATGCAGAACGACACCGTCTCCATCAAGTTTGACTTTTGAAACTGTTACTTCAACTATAATCTCACTTGGAAAATCAGCATTTTTTGCAAAGGTATACTCATTTGGTTTCTTAACCGTTACCGTTGATCCAGACCAGGAATAACTGTCAGTAACACTAGCACATTCCTGACCTTCATACTCTTCAATTCCATCAGGACAGATCAAAGCAGTACTTGGAGCATTACCGATTTCCACCAATATTGCATCGTTTATTTTATATTCGGTTGCCTTTCTCGTGTATTCGGTGCCATCGTACGTGAAGGTATACTCTGGGAAATATGTTGCATTAGGTAACACCCTGTCTCCAATAGCTGTGGTTGTTCCTCCATCAGGACTCCATGCATATATGGTACCGTTCATGAGCGATTTTTCAAAATCTGCGGAATAAGTATTCTGCAGTATACCATATGCACGCTCTTGCCCAACAGACCAGAATGTCCCGCCAGTCATTAATGGTTCTCCATAGTACGTAACAAAATTGCTAATTCCTCCAGAAATATTACCAAAAATGTAAAATGTTCCGCCTGAAATGGCAATCCCGTTACCAGAAACAATGCGAACCCCGTACGCTTCCCTGTTTTGGCTTGTCACGGTAAATGTTCCACCAGAAATGGTCCCAGAAAGAGAGGTAACCCCGGTAGCCCCCCCCTCTTGGCTTGTCACGGTAAATGTTCCTCCAGAAATGGTCCCAGAAAGAGAGGTAACCCCGGAAGCCCCCCCCTCTTGGCTTGTCACGGCAAATGCCCCGCCCGAAATGGCACCGCCATCAGAAACACTACTAACCCCGGAAGCCGATCCAGTACCCGTATTTTCGACAGTAATGGTTGTATTCTCCATTACTCCATATAACGTCTGAATTCCATATACCCAGGAAGTAGTGCCAGATCTTACAACAATACGCGAGTTCTCAATGTTCCTACATCCGGTTATTGCGCTACCATAAGGATAATAATCAACATGGATGTTCATATTCTTGAGATCTAAGTCATCTCGGCCAGCAATCACACCAAGCGTGATACCTGTCCCATCAATTGTGACCCCTGAAGATTGTACGGAAACTCTAATGCCATTTCGGACATTTGATGCAAATGTATACGTACCTGGTTCGGTAATCCCTACACCTCCTTCTTCAAGCCACCCATAACCCGGAGTATCACAGGTACAACTGTAAGGCTGGTTATCTTTAACACAACGACAACCCGAACCATATGTTTCTCCACCAGTACAATCACAATATCGCTCAATCACAGTAGCACTGCAAACCATCGGAATGCATATACACACAACTGCAAGGAAAAATAATACATAACGCATTTTCATCGTAAAAACCCCTTACAATACATAATACGCTGTTTCAGAGGACCTGTGTCCCCAAAATGACATTTTGCCATAGAATGACTCGTGGTTTGAGTACCTCAAAAACGATCGTATATGCGATAGGTCATTCTAAAATGGAAATAAAACTTTGATTGAGAAAAGGTGAGCAATATGATGAGAAGAGAAGTAGCTAATGGAGTATCTCATAAACGATCGTTTATGAGAGACTCATGATTTCTTTCCATATCATGTAATTTCTTACAATATTCCAGATATTACCTTGATATTTCAAACAGTTGCCTAATAATAACATCCGTTTCTGTTTGATTGTTTGATATCTGTTCGATGTGTAAATCTCTTAAAACTCCATTTCCTACACAGGAAGTAGTACAAGTATACATTCTGCGTCATTCTTAATAAACAGTCTCTTAATAAGCCGCCTCTTGATAAACAGTACTATACTTAAACAGTAGGTACTATAACCAAACAGTAGGTACTATAACCAAACAGTAGGTACTCTAATTAAACAGTAGGCACCCCTAAAAAAGAAGGTACCTCTAAAAAGAAAGCATCCCTAAAAAAGAAGAAAAAAGGATTTTATGCAAAGGTTCCCCACTTTTCAAGAGCTGCTGCAAGTTCTGCATGATCCTTCGCATACTCTTCAAGAGTAGTTCCTTGCATTGCTGCATCAACTGCCTGACGCATGGCTGTTGCACCTGCTCGAGTGCCATTCGGATGACCATGTATTCCACCTCCTGCTTGCAGAATAATGTCTTTTCCAAGGACCTCTATCTCTCGTGCAACACCACCAGGAGCTAAACCTCCACTTGCAACCGGAAACACGTCTTTCAGTCCAAAATAGTTCGGGTCGGTAAGTGCCTTATTATCACCAAGCAACTCAGCAGTATCATGATCCATCTTCCCTGAGATCGTTCCAGTATGCAGCTGATCTCCTCCAGCCATACGGATCAGCCGACAAAATGCCCTCATCGCAACGCCATGCTCTGGTTCTCTCGTCATTGCAGCATGCATTGTACGATGAACATGCAATGGAAGTTGAATTGAAGAATCCTCTGCAAGCACTCGAACCGCATCAATACCACAGACAACGAAATCAACCATAAGCATATTTGCTCCAAGGTCAATGGCTTCTTCTGCACGTTCCAGAATCTTATCTCCAGGAGCAGAGACATTTATCGCATACAACACTGTTCGTCCTGTATCATCCTTCACTCGATCAAGCTGCTCCATCACAGCTGGAAGACGATCTGCCATTGGACAAAACTTCTGATCTGTCAGCGTCTCGTCATCTTTAATAAGATCAACGCCACCTATTGCAGCTTCATATGAGACCTGTGCTGTATCTTTCGGATTTAATCCGACTTTTGGTTTAATAATCGTTCCAACATGAGGTCTTCTGCTTTTATCAGTCCCAACTATCTTTCTAATTCCTTCAATACCAAATTGCGGTCCTTTAAATGGTGCAGTAGTAGCCTCTGTGAAGTCAAGATCCAGCAGCCGAACTTTTGCAAGCTTTGAAAGACCATATAAATTGCCTGAAACCACTGACAGATATTGTGGAATGCTTCCTGGTTCAAAAATATCATCTGCAAAACCAACCTTCGTTATATATCCGTCATTATAAGGTACAACTTCGTGTACTCTTCCATCTAGATAACGAACATACTCCTGAGTTGTTGAGATATCAGTCCACGTTCCTGTTGTCTGCTCTTCAGCAATTGCCTGAGCTGCCCATTTAAAATCAACGCCAGCTTTTGGCCTATAATAATACGTTCCAATAACTTCTCCCATATACATTCTAAATGTTATAATAACAGATAAATTTTTTCAAAAGATTTTACGAACATGCTAAAAGAACAGATAATCGTATTTTTATTGATCACAGAAATCGATAGACATAGATTATATCATACAGTTATTACTAATATATGCAAAAACTGTGAACACAAATGTTACCAGAAGAGAAAGAAAAACAAAAAATACCTGCTTGGCATGCATTATCAAGTGATGAAGTCCTCTCGCAATTACATACGTCAGAGAGTGGGCTTCGTTCAGAAGATGCAGCTGCACGTTTAAACCAGTATGGGCTCAACAAACTTCCTGGAAAAACGCAAGTAAAATGGTATGTCATCTTTTTTCGTCAGTTCAAAGATCCACTGATTTATATCCTGATTGCAGCAGCTCTCATCTCCATATTTGTCGGTGAATTGCTGGATGCAAGCTTTGTTGGCTTTGTCATTATAGTGAATGCACTGCTTGGTTTCTATCAAGAGTGGAAAGCTGAGAAAAATGCACTTGAACTTGAAAACCTCATTCGCATCAATTGCAGGGTCTATCGTGATGATATCCTTACTGATCTCGATTCTGAAGAGTTAGTTCCTGGTGATATCGTTGTACTTGAAGGTGGCATGAAAATACCAGCAGATATACGATTAATAAGTCAACGTTCATTTTCTGCTGATGAATCATTACTGACAGGAGAAACCCTTCCAATATCTAAAATTACCACCCCGATTCCAGAACAAACAGCTACTTTTGACAGAGAAAACCTCATCTATGCAGGATCCACTGCAACTGCCGGTCGGGTCACTGGTGTCGTTGTCGCTACTGCACTTGATACTGAGGTTGGGAAGATTGCAGGAAGCGTTGCAACTACAGAAGCTGCAAAACCTGCACTTGTGCTGCGTATGGATGCATTTAGCAAAAAAATCGGCTTTTATGTCGTCATTGCAGCGGTTTTTATTCTCATTATAGGATTTTTGCAAGGAATACCTGCAAAAGAAATAGTCTTTGTTGCAATTGCCCTTGCAGTTGCCGCCATTCCAGAAGCTCTTCCTATTGTCATTACAGTCTCTCTCTCTCTTGGCGTTACACGGATGGCAATGCGCCATGTCATTGTTAGAAACCTCACCGCTGTTGAGACGCTTGGAAGCTGCACTTATATTGCCAGCGATAAGACTGGCACCCTTACGGTAAACCAGCAAACCATAAAAACGATA
>WRER01000069.1 GCA_009779205.1 Methanobacteriota archaeon
TTAAACCTATGTGATAGAAAAGATAAAAACACTTCCATCTCATCCAAATGAAGTGAGAAGTAAAGAGACTGGACAGAATTCGTTTTTTCATGATTATATCCACACGTCATTATAAAATTTATGATTTATCTAAATTTTTTTGTTTCTATCAAAAAAGTAATAGGACTTACGCAAAAATCAACATGACTTAAACTTTTGTCAACTTTAAATAATTAATTGAAGTGACTTAATAAGGCATTATGATATATAATCGTGCAATTTTGCGTAAGTCCTAAGTCAGTTAGAATACTGGAGAGAGTATCGATCATTTCGTCACATGGCAGTGAGTCACCAGATGAAAAAAAGCACACGGAGAAATATCAAACCGTAGTTAATGCTGAAACAAAGGAAATATTGGACTTTACAACGATTACAGGAAAGTACATGATTTCAGAATGTGTAAAGAAGGTTTAGCTAATGTTTTGCCGAAAACCTTTTTTGTTTTAGCTGATAGTGGGTATCAAGGAAAAAATGACTATGTACCGAACGCCGTTATCCCGTTCAAGGCAGCAAAATAATCCGCTCACCGATCAACAAAAAGCTTTCAATGCAAAACTTGCTAAATATAGAGTTGTTATTGAACACATAAACAGAGAGATTAAAATCTTCAGAATCTGCAAAAAAACGTACCGAGGGAAGGGAAAACGGGGGCTATTAAGAGGTAATAATTGTAGGTCCTTGTACAACCATAGGTGCGCCCTCTAGTGTTCGGACAGGTCTAATAAGCCAAAGCCCATGTACAAAATATCATCAAAAGCATTTGGAGTACGATGAGAAGGATGTATAATATCGGGAAAATATAACATGAAAAACGATTCAATTCGCTATTATAGGGACAGAAACACTTTTTTTCTGCGGGGAACATGTAACCTCTGCATAGCAAAAGACAAACGTGTAAAAGAAGATGACACAATCTTCATCCACTCTGGAGGAGTGGAAACAGTACCAAAAGGCACAGGACTATTAACGTCCATTCCTATCCGGTACCTGTGTATTTTTAAAGCTCCAGCAAGTACACTTTTCATCACTGCATCTAAAACAGACGTTCAGATTCTCTTCCATCACGCCATGCCTCTTTCTCATGCTGACATGTGTGATATTGCAGATCTAATTTCTAACACTCTTGTCTCTGATCTGAACTATTCAAAGCAGCACAGCACAGATATTATCGTTTCATATTCAATTTCAGATAGCAATGAGAATGCGCATGTAGCACTAATGTTCATAAAAAATGTTGTAATCCATGGGGTAATACGTGCACAACAACATGTACAAAATCGCCCATCGTTTCAAATTTTTATTCCAAGTGAAGGAGAAGGCAAAAAAGAGGTACCAAAAGGCAAGTGGCATGAGTGGACACCTGAAGGATGTCCGTATTACCCCTGCCACCATATTGCAAATCAGATTTGTGATTATTGTTACTGCCCATTTTATCCATGCTATGATGAAGAATTGGGCGCCTGCATTACCAGTTCAAAAGGAGAAAAAGTTTGGAGTTGTGAAACATGTGCACTTCTGCATCACCCTGCCGTTGCAATGTACTTGAGAGAACACCCAACTGCATCACTTGCAGAACTTAAGGAACTGCTTGCTGAGCAAAATGAATGAGCGTGACTCATGTCTCTTTTTGATCCATACCTTCCCTGCCTCCAATACGATGTGTCCCTGCGATGAGAGGGTGACGAGCATAATCCATCACTTTTATATCAGCAATTTTGTCAAGATTCAATTGTCTTGCGGTACGTTCAAGCCCTAATTCAAAATCTTCTGCAATAGTGATAATATATGCCTCAAGCACTTTGATTCCCAGTCTTTGAGCTGCGACGGCACGATGATGACCATCAACAAGTAAGGTGCGTCCAGGCAGTTTAATTGCAATAATCGGCTCAGCTAGTCCTCGTTTCAGTTCATACATTCTACCTTCGAGCTCGTCCATATAGATGCGAGACTGTGTTGGATGCAGACTTCGAACAGGAACTGCTCCTTTTTTCATTTTTGGAGTGATATCATGGAGGCGGTGGAGTGTATTCATTAATTTGTACACTTTTTCAGGAGAAACATGTTCAATCTGAGATCGAACAACATCAGTATTTGAAATGATACCGAGCAATCGATTTTTTTCATCGACAACAGGCAGTTTTTGAAGGTCGGATCGAATCATGACACGGGCAACATCAGAAATGGCCATGTCAGGTTCAGCTACAACCAGGTGCTTGCTGAATACTTCGCGAACAGGAGTATTCGGTGGAACAAATAAGATATCACGGGCAGAAATGTATCCAACGACCTCATCACCATCCATCACAGGAAATCCATCGTGAGTTGTATGCTTTATCGCCGCGATCACGTCACTAGCAACACCCTCAATTGAGATCGTATCAACGGCCTTGGTCATATAATCACGAACCAGCTCCCTCTCCATAACACACCTATCTGCCATTCACCTATAATAACTATCTCCTCCTTGCGATAAGAGGTCAGGATTTTTTATGGTTTATTCGCGTAATGGTACGTTTATCATGGCAATGCATCCATACTCTCATGATCCCGCGAAGTACCACAAATTTCAAAAAATTGATGGTGCACAGTATGATCAGGTAAACCATTTTCTGAGAAAACGTACCTTTATAACAGCGCGAGAATGGGCTATTTCGAGACTATGCGCAGATTTTCAAACGTCCTCAGGGGCAGAGATGACTTATATCGGAAAAAATTTGCCTGAACTTGTGCCATTTATGAAAGACACATACTCTCCTCAGGCAGTAAATCAAGCACGAGTCTCTTTTAAACAGAAAGTCAGTAAGGCAGGTGCAACTTTTTTATATGGTGCAATGTGTGGATTTTATACTCCTGAAGAGCTTGACGACCTGCTATTTGAAGCAAGTGAGGTAGCCAGATTTTTACTTGAGATAGAGAGTACTAACATTGATATTGATACAGAGATAGAAATAGAGGATCGAGTCACAGAAGTCATGAAACATGTTGCGCAGGCTTCAATGCGTCTTTTAAAAGAACGAGAAGCACAGCAGAAAGAAAAGATGCATGCCGTACATACCGTAAAAAATGAAATGGATGAACTATGAGCAATACTGATAAAAAAGAGTTATTTGGAACGAATGGAATCCGTGGGATCGTCGGCGAACTTATGACACCTGAATTTGTTATGAAAGTTGGCATGGCACTTGGATCGATTCGGCCAGGAACTATCGCAGTTGGAAGAGATACTCGAACTTCTGGTCCTGCATTTGTCTCTGCTGTGAAAGCGGGATTGATGGCTGTTGGATGTAATGTTGTTGATTGTGGTGTGCTTCCAACACCAGCTCTTCAATATATGGTGAGGACAAATCCAGCGTATAACGCAGGGGTTGTGATTACCGCCTCACATAATCCCCGTGAATATAATGGAGTTAAAGCTATTGATACAGATGGTACAGAGATGGCAGATGCTGAATCTATCCTGATCGAGCAGCGAATCTTTGCAAATGACTATAAGACTGCGACATGGGAGAATATTGGCACAGAACGTTCTGATCCAAATGCTGCTCACACGTATATAGAATCGATTGTTTCTCAGTTTCAAAAGGATCTCGGCAAAGGAATGACAGTCGTCGTAGATGCAGGTTGTGGTGCAGCACATGGTACCACAGCAGCACTGCTCCGTGACCTTGGATGTCGTGTCATTACGCTAAATGCTCAGGCTGACGGACATTTTCCCGCACGTATGCCAGAACCATCTGTTGAAGGACTACAACCTCTTTCAACACTTGTACAGGAAGTGCATGCTGATTTTGGTGTGGCACATGACGGTGATGCGGATCGCGCTGTATTTATCGATGATAAAGGACGATTCATCGAAGAAAACCGAGAATTTGCTCTAATTCAGGATGCGGTGTGTCAAAGGGATGGAAAGAGTGGGATTATTGTAACACCTGTAAGCAGTTCCCGTATATTTGAAACAATTGCACAGAAACACAACTGTGCCGTTGAGTACACAAAGATTGGAAGCATTTACGTTGCAAGAAGAATGATTGAGTGCATCGAGTCCGGTACTCATGTGCTATTTGGTGGGGAAGGAAATGGTGGGTTAATTTATCCATGGCATCAGTTTTGCAGGGATGGAGGGATGACTGCTGCCATGATGGTTTCTCTTCTTGCACAGACAAAGCAGCCACTTTCAATGCTTGTTGATGGACTGCCTCCCTCTCATATACTCACATACAAGTACAAAACAAACAAAGCACCTGAGATTCTTGCTGCATTGAAACTCGCATTTGCTCATGAAAAACTCAATGATATCGATGGGGTACGTATTGACAGAGAAGATTGCTGGGCATTAGTTCGCCCGTCAGGAACAGAACCCATCATGCGCTTGTATGTGGAATCTCCTTCATTAGAAGTGGCAGAAAAGTTCAGTGCAGAAGTAAGAGACGTGTTTGAACCTCTCCTCTAACATGCGCTAAAAATGGGTGAGAAATTATAAGCTGTATGAAAATTTCATTTAATATTTAATATTATTGTTTTTGTCGAAACTAAAATTTTATTTGTGTAGATGTGAAAAATGGAATAACAAGTCTATAATTTAGGTTTTATTTTCAATGCTGCAACGATGAGTTGCATTGTAGACTCAAGATCTTTCATATCAAGCACCTCAACAGGTGAGTGAATGTAACGTGTTGGCACAGACAACGGTACACTTGGAATTCCAGCACGAACAAGGTTAATTGCAGATGCATCGGTATTCCCACCATCACTTACTTCGAGTTGATATGGAATCTTCTCTTTATCTCCGGCTTTGCGAAGCCATGCAATGAGTTTCGGATCTGAAATCAATCCGCGTCCAGCAGCATTGACAATACCAATAACTGGTCCGTCTCCCATCAAAACAGGTGCTTCTTCTTTTGTAATGCCTGGATGATCTCCAGGAATCGTTACATCAATTGCAATTGCAATATCTGGGTCGATTGAAAACGCAGCACCACGTGCGCCTTTTAAGCCAACCTCTTCTTGTGTAGTAAACACGCCATATATCGTATGTGGCGTTTCTACCTGTTTTAAGACCTCAATTAAAATATAAACTCCAGCCCGATTATCAAGAGCCTTTCCTGTTACGCGAGAACCCGCAAGCCTGACGAGTTCGGTGTCTATTGTTACTGGTGCACCAATCTCAATACCAAGCTTTTCTACTTCATCAGCAGAGGTGCAACCAATATCAATGAACATATCTTTCAGTTCGATAGGTTTCTTTCGATCTTCTGGTTGCATTACATGAGGAGGCTTTGATCCGATTACGCCAAATACCAGCCCTTTTATTCCATGTATAATAACACGACGAGTGTGAACAGATGGTGCGTACCATCCACCAATTGGCACGAATTTGATGAAGCCTTTCTCAGTAACATGCTGTACCATAAATCCGATCTCATCCATATGAGATGCAATCATGACTTTCAGATCGGAGCCACGACGAATAGCGATCAGATTACCATTGCTGTCTTCTGTTATCTCATCTACAAATCCTTTCAGTTCTTTTTTGACAATATCTCGAATATTTCCTTCAAATCCGGAGATTCCATGCGCATCTGATAATGCTTTTAGTAATTCAAAATTCATATCATCATCCTGTTTCTTCAATTTTTGCTGCATTGCTGCATAACACTACAGTGAACACAATATTTAATCCTTCAAATTTTCATTTTAAATTACGAAAGACACGAAAAACATGAAATGTGAAACTGGGGGAGCAAGTTGAGGCCGGCAAACTTGCTTTCGTCTTTTTCGTGGTTTCTTTTCATTTCTCTAACATTAAAACGCAA
>WRER01000070.1 GCA_009779205.1 Methanobacteriota archaeon
TGAAAAAAGGTGTGTTTGATCGAGCACGTGAGTTGTCTTCTTCTGATGTAGATCTCAGCATGCGTCCTCCGTATCTGCATATCATTCCGCTGGGAGAGATTATTCAGCGAGTGTATGGGATGTCCTCACCAACTACGAAGAAATGCCAAGATATGTATGCACGGTGCATCGCTGATCTTGGGTGTGAGATTTCAATTCTGACAGAGATTCCAATAAAGGATCTCCGTGCCTATAATCCAGAGATTGGGGCAGCCATCTCTGCATTTCGAGAGGGTCGTATTGTACTGCATCCTGGCGGCGGAGGAAAATATGGAAGCTTTGCATTTGAAGAGTGATTTTTTCAAATAACGTAAAAATCTCATGAGTTGGTAACCATCCCCACATCACGCTCTGAATTTCCAAAATATAGCCTCATAATCCTTGCATATAATGAAACAGGCAGAATCTCACGCTTCCTCTCTGAACTGGATGATGAAGCATTTGAATATATTTTTGTCTGTGATGGAGCGGATAAAGGTGGTGGGATTATGGCAGGTTTTAACGTCACTCATGCATTTTTCATTGGATTTATAAATGCAGACTGCTCAGTCTCACTCAAAACGATAAAAAAGTTGTCTGATTTCAATACAAGTGGGCAGGTTTTCAATTGTCCATTGTTGCCCGTGATCTGCCTGCAACCGTGGGCACTGCTGATGGGGCATTTGAAAATCCAAGTAAATGCATTCGAACGAGTGGGAGCCGTTCATTTACTTCCGGATCGTTTGGCATAACTCTGTGTACCTCCAGATAAACAGCCTCTGCTTCTTTCCACATACCCAGGTGTTCATAGGCATTACCTAAGTTTTTTATTGTATCTAGGTCCAGAGAACCTTTTTCCATATCATACTGAATTGCCGTGCGAAATGACTTAATTGCAGCCAGATATGATGCTCGTGCAGGTTCAGGACGCCAAATCTCCAGCTCTGCTCCTTTCGCCAGCTCTGCATATCCTTTTGAACGCCATGCTTCAGCAAAATCTGCACGAAACGATATGGCTTTTGCATAACTCTCAATCGCTTTCTGATATTCCCATTCTTCCATCCAGGCATTTCCATCCAGATATGCTTCAATTGCATTTTGTGTGTTGGCATTATCTAATACCGGAATAACAATTAACTTTGTTAGAATGAAAATTGCCATCAAGAGTGTAGCATAAAAGAGTATATGTCGAACGAAATTGGGAAGTTGTATTTCTTTTGAGTTTTGCTTATCTGGAGAGTTGTTATGAATGGGTTCATCCGGTTCTCGCGCACGATTATTGTGATTATATACATAGGGATCATACCACGTGGATGGATCCTGGTATTTTGTTCCCCGATATCCAGCGTAACTCATATGCTCTGATTCGTCAGATCCATGTGCTTGACTGCGGGCATCGTATGCGCTTCGAGCTTCTGGGTTACTTAAAACGTGATATGCTTCATTGAGGATCTTGAACAATTCTTCTGCATCTGGCTCAGTCGATACATCAGGGTGAAGCATTTTCGCGAGCTTGCGATATGCATCTCGTATTTCCTCTTGTGTAGCATTGTGCGGGATATCCAGTATATCGTAATATGTCGTTTTTCTCCCTCAGTAAATCTAAATTACCTTACTGTATGTGATACCATTATTTATACTGCATGTCTCGTAATTTCATAGTGTTTCTGATGGGCAGAACACGTGTATTTTTCCAGATCCACTCCGATGTATGAATATGAATAGATCAGAATCCAGCGCACAATGTGATGTAATAGGGGGAACAACACCAAACCAGGCAAGAGAGGAAATCTAAATGGGAGGTCTGTATCACGGAAAAATAATGCTTCATTGGTGTGATTCCTGTCATACTCCTGTACTTGGCGATACCTGCGCCTGTGGAGCTTCTACAAGGTTTGTTGCAGTAACTCCTCCTGGAGATGCAAGGCCTGCATTTCCTGATGACATTGCTCATATTAACCGGGTATATGAAACGTGCTTTGGTGTTCCTTTGATTCCAGATGGGTATCTTGTGCTTCTCAATAAGGTTCCTGATCATGATCGTATGGAAGAGATCGTTGTTGGCGGTGCGATTGTTGGTGCGATCCGATATCTTCCTGAGCAGCAGCGATGGGAAGCACTTCCACGGCGTGAAGCATATCATTTGATGAAGCCAAAAAAAGGATTCGTCATTATTGATGATAGTGCTGCTTCGTTTATTGAGGATGGTGCAAGTGTACTTGCTCCTGGTGTGAAGTTCGTTGCTGATGATATTCAAGCGGGAGATGAAGTTTTTATTCTCACTGAATCTGGCTTGTGCGCTGGTGTTGGTCGTGCTCGTGTAGATGCTGAAACTGGTCGAACAATGGAGAAAGGAAGTCTTGTAAAGACAAGAAAACCCATGTCATCTACTTTTACTCATGGGATTGCTACTTGGAAAGATGCTGTTTTTGTAAATCGTGAGCATTTGAATAGAGCATGGGCAGCATCTGGAGAATTTATCCGTTCTGTCATCGAAAAAAATCCGGATCTTCCAATCACAGTCTCATACTCTGGTGGAAAAGACAGTCTTGCAACGCTGCTTATGGTGATGAAGCATATTGGGCAGGTTCCGATTATGTACATCGACACTGGTCTTGAATTTGAAGCAACTCATCAGAATGTTGCTGATATTGTAGAGAAATATGATCTGTTTCTGCACCGTATCTCTTCTGGAGACCAGTTTTGGGAGGAATTTTCCAAGCAGGGTCCACCATCGCAAGATCAGCGGTGGTGTTGCCGCGTCTGTAAGCTCGAACCAATTCGTGAGTACATTACAAATCATTTTGGAGAGTGTATCTCTTTTATCGGACAACGGAAGTACGAATCCTTTTCCCGCATGAAAAATCCAAGGGTCTGGAGAAATGCATATGTAAAAGTTCAGTTATCAGCTGCTCCGATTCATAATTGGACTGCATTACATGTCTGGCTGACTATCTTTGCAGAAGAAGCGCCATATAACACCGTATACCGTGAACAGGTCGATCGAATCGGATGTTATATGTGCCCTGCTTCTGATCTTGCAACAATCGCAAATATTAAAGCGCGGTATCCTGATCGCTGGCGTGAATGGCAGGAGAAGATGGAAGGGTATCAGTCTGGACTCGGCCTGTCTGATGAGTGGCTCCATGGGGGCTGGAGAAATAAAGAGCGATTTGAACGCACACAGACTGCCTCAGGAAAGCCGGGTGCGAAGCAGATAGATATGTATGGGGACTGAATACCTGAGGAGCGGTAATGACAAAATCGGTTGTTATTCTTGACTATGGCGTTGGAAATGTGAGAAGTGTTCAGAAAGCTATTGCGAAGGTCTATCAGGAGCCGGTGATTACTGGGGATGTGGAGGAGATACGGGCCTCGGATGCTCTTATTCTCCCTGGTGTCGGAGCATTTTCGGCAGGAATGGAAAAGATATCACCCCATTTTGCTCTGTTGCATGAGTTACATACTCACATTCCTATTCTTGGTATCTGCCTTGGTATGCAGATGATGTTTGAGTCATCAGAAGAGAGTAGCGATGGTGTGAAGGGACTTTCTCTTATTCCAGGAAAGGTTGTTCGTTTTCCAGATATGCCAGGGTATAAAATTCCACATATGGGATGGAATCAGATTATCCCCACTCCAGGAGATCCCCTGTTCTCAGGAATTGAGCCGAATTCCGCTGTGTATTTTGTGCATTCGTATTATGCAGACACAGCGCCAGAATATACTGCTGCAAGGACAGAGTATATGTTTCCGTTTTCATCGGCCGTTCGATCTGATATGAGCTGGGGTGTTCAGTTTCATCCTGAGAAAAGTGGGGATGTGGGTCTTTCAATTCTACGAAATTTCTGTTCTATGATTGAGTAATGACTACGGATCATTGAAATGTATCATCCACCACCAGCAGTGTATGCTATCCTTGCAGGTCTGTGCTTCTCAGCCTCAGTTCCTTTTACAAAGCTACTGAGTCCTGAAGTAACTCCTCTGATGCTTGCTGCTGTTTTTTTGCTTGGAAGTGCAACTGGCACAACAGCATATGCAGCTTTCATGTATGTGCGTGGACAAAAAAGAAGCAGTGTTGAAGCCCCGTTAACCCAAAAAGATCTTCCGTGGCTGCTTATGGTAACACTGTTTGGTTCTCTTTTTCCAACACTGCTGACTGTGTACGGGGTCGCCGCCACAACTGCCACAACTGCTTCATTTTTATTTAGTTTTGAAGGAGCAGCTACGGTGCTTATGGCGTGTATTCTGTTTCGTGAGGCTGTTGATCGACGTATCTGGGCAGCAGTTGTTTGTATCACATTCTCTTGCATGATTATGTCACTTGGAGATGGGGCAGAGCGTTTTGGAATTCAGTTCTCATATGGAGCAATGCTTATTCTGCTTGCCTGTCTTTCCTGGGGTATTGCAAACAATTGTATTCGCATGATCTCTGGTGTGGATCCGATCTATCAAACACTTGTTAGATCATGGATTGGAGGGCTGATTTTGTTTGTACTCGCTCTTGCATCTGGAGAAGTTCTCCCTTCATTTTCAGTTGTTTTGTTTGCAGCCATCGTTGGTTTCACCTCCTACGGAGGTCTTGCAAGTATCTTTTTTGTGTACGGAGTGCGGGATCTGGGTTCTGCGCGTACAACTACCTACTTCTCACTAAATCCATTTTTTGGCATTGTACTCTCTGTTATCATCTTTCAGACCCTGCCTAGTGCAATGCTTTGGATCGCTCTTCCTTTCCTTCTCATTGGAATGTGGCTTTTAATCACCGAAAGACATCAGCATCTTCACACCCATGAGTCACTCATCCATGAACATCGACATCGACATGATGATCTGCATCATGATGATGTTTTGCATCTGCATACCAAAGAGCATCCTGAGCTGGATTCATGGGATTTTCATTCCCATCGTCATGAACATGAGCCAATCACACATTCTCATGTCCACCATCCAGATCTCCATCACCGTCATGAGCATTCAATAATGGACAAGTGAGTGTGAGGGAGGCCATCACACCCACGCCCTTGGTTCACTTATTATCATAGGACTTACGCAAAACTGCATGTTTGTAAGCCATAATACCATATTAAGTCACTTTAATTAATTATTTTAAGTTAGCAAAAGTTTAAGCCATGTTTATTTTTGCATAACTCCTGCGATCTATTGCTGCATCGTAGACATTTTTGGTAATGTACTTCTTTGAACCAATATTTACATTCACGATGGTATCAACGGATAAATCATATACACTTGAACGTATTTTTTTGTCTTTTTTCTTTTGTGGGTGCGCATAGGTCATTGTGACGAACACCAAAACTATACGTTATCATTTGCAGACAAATATGCAACATTCTGAGGGAGATTCAACTATCATGGCAATATACGTTGTTAATAATTACGGTCAGTTTAACCATCTGATCACTCGTGCACTTCGTGACTTGGAGATCGAAGCTGCCCTCATTCCAAACACAACTACAGCTTCAAAAGTACGGTCCGGATGTGACGCAATCATCCTTGGTGGAGGGCCTGACATTACCCGTGCTGGAAATTGTGCCGAGTACTTGGATCTCGGTCTTCCGGTACTTGGCATCTGTCTTGGCCTTCACATCATCGCAAACCACTATGGCGCACCAGTACAGAGCGGTGAAAAAGGAGGATATGGTTCAGTCTCTATCAAACGGGATATCAGAGAAGAACCAATCCCAGAAGATGACCTCTTTGCTGGATATCCAGAGGAGTTCTCAGTCTGGGCTTCTCATGCAGATGAA
>WRER01000071.1 GCA_009779205.1 Methanobacteriota archaeon
CGTGAAAGTCCTCATGTACCAAATAAGTTGGAGAGTATTTAGGAGTACTGAACCTACAGTATATATTTTCTGACGTAAGTATATACTTTGAAAATGGCATGAAAAACACAGACATACGTAAGGTGCAAAAGGCAGGAAAATCAACCATTACAGTTTCTCTGCCAAAAGATTGGATAACTTCCAAAGGGTTGCAACCTGGAGATAGAATCCTGATGCATCAGCCGTCAGACGGGACACTGGTGATATCCACTGAGGTGGACAAAAAGAAAAAAATAACGAAGAAAATCTTTTTGATTTCAGAGAACGACAAAGAACAACACATAATCCGCAAGATGGTAGGAGCATATCTCAACGGATATACAGTCCTGGAGATCAAAACAGACAAAAAAGAACTCATGAATGCCAGGAGGGCGATTCGAAAATTCACTCAAATGGTCGTAGGGTCAGAGATTATTGAAGAATCTGGCAACAGGATTATTCTAAACGATCTTTCCAATCCTATGGAATTACCTCAGAAAAAGTGCATAAAAAGGATGCACTTTATGGTAGATTCGATGCACAAAGACGCGATGATGGCATTTTTGAACGAAAATAAACTCATCGCAGAAGATGTGATGGACAGAGATCGAGATGTTGATAAACTCTATTGGATGGTAGTAAAGCAATTCAATATGATCCAGACCGACAGAAGTATCGCGGAAAAATTAGGCACAGAGCCTCATGAAAGCGCAGAATTGTTAATTGTGGCAAGAGCGCTCGAAAAGGTAGGAGACCATGCCGAAAGAATAGCGAAAAAGGTTTTTGAAAACGATATTCCCATGAACGAAAAATATCTTTCGGACATTTCTGGGTACCATAAAGAAGCTTTGAAATTTTTGCAATCCGCCGTGACCTCTCTTTTCTTGAAAGATATAGACACAGCAAATGCAGTGATAGACGCGGTATACGAAAAAGAGAAAGGATGTGAACTTCTTTCAAAAGCATTGCAACATTCGCCAAATAAGGACACAACACATAAAGTGAGTGTGCTGGAGAGCGTAAAGAGTTTGCTTGAATATTCTGCTGAAGTCGCGAAAATGACGATAAACCTCACGGTAAGAGAAATTGAATGCGAGAATAAGAAAGAGTGAAAGGTTTGAATTCATTTCGTTTCTACGTCCCGTTTCACATCAGAGCAGATATCACATATGAGTAAGAACTATACACAAGACACAAGATTTCCATTGAAAAGAGCCTCAGCAATTGTCTCATTCTCATCTACTTTGGAAATAACGTCATTTTCAAAAACAAATCTGCTTTAAGAGAAGGCATAAAATTATCTACACCCTCTGCAAATACTTTCCTGCCTATTTTGCCATTAAATTGGCGTTCGAGACAAAAATATCCTCAATTATTCACTTCTCCAAACAGAGTCTATAAATAACATCCTCACAAAAGTGTAAAGACCAGTATTTTGTACTGAGTGTGGATTATCGATGACAACAGTATATGATGTTCCTGCTGACAAACTGATTACAAAGGCTGCAGCGGAATTGAAAGAAAAACCAGAGATTACACCACCGGCATGGGCAGCTTTCGCAAAAACAGGAGCCCACAAAGAAATGCCTCCGGAAGATCCGGATTGGTGGTATGTACGTGCAGCAGCCGTACTTCGTCGAGTCTATGTTGACGGACCAGTCGGCGTTGAGAGAATGCGTTCAGTGTATGGAGGAAAAAAAGACCGTGGTTCCAAGCCCTCAAAAACGGTAAAAGGCAGCGGCTCAGTCCTTCGAAAATCCTTGCAGCAGCTTGAAGCTGCAGGATATGTGCGTCATGGTAAAGATGGGCGCAGCGTTACCCCGCAAGGGGCATCCTTCCTTGATGGAATTGCTCATTCGATTACCACAGATCAGAACTGAATGAATACATAAAAGGATTGCTTTGAGGTCTCATGTCAGAAGATGAACTTGCAGCCATACGGGCTAAAAAAATGGCAGAAATGCAACAGCAGGCTGTCTATCAGGAAGAAGAAGTACGCCGGCGAGAGCAGGAGAATGCACAAATTCACATGCTCATCATGCAGATACTTGAACCTGAAGCCCGGGAACGGCTTAATACAATTCGTTTGACGAAGCCAGATTTTGCTCGTGCAATCGAACAACAATTGATTTCATTAGCTCAAAGTGGACGTCTTCAGTCAAAAATCACTGACGAACAGTTCAAAGCTATCTTACAGCAGGTAACTCCGGAACGGCGCAACATAAACATTCGCCGTAAATGAGTGAAATGAGACCAACGGCAGGAGTACTGTTTTCAGGTGGAAAAGACAGTTCTCTTGCGGCCCTGCTGTTATCACAGCATTATACCATAGAACTCAATACCTTTATCTTTGATTCGTCTGCACCAGTTGCAGCGATAAGACAGGCAGCAGATGCATTAGGATTTATTCATCACATCCGGGTGCTCGGACGTGACATCTTGGATAATCTGGCACAGCAAATCGTTTCAGATAGATATCCAAGCCACGCAATAAATGCAGTTCACCGATCTGCAATCGAACTCCTTTCAAAAGAGTATAAGGTAATTGGGGATGGAACAAGGCATGGGGACCGTGTGCCCATGCTCAGTGCGGCAGATGTATCCAGACTCTATGATCGAGTCGGCTGCACCTATGTGCGACCACTTCTTGGATACCCAAAACCTGCCATCGAATATCTCTGTCATCAATATCTAACTGTTACCTATGGTGAGACTGGAACAATTGAAAACGGAGATTATGAACACGAGATCCGAAACCGCCTTACGGATCTTGGCGCTGATGTCTCGGAACTCTTCCCAAAACATCACATGCAATCCCTGGTAACTGGTTCAAAATTGGACCACTGAATCAGGCACAAAAAGGATCAGATAGATCATGAGTAAACTTTCAAAATGCCGAAAGGTTCGGCTGTCTAAAAAAACCACTCAAAACCGTCGTGTTCCACAGTGGGTTATGGTAAAAACAAATCGAAAAGTGGCAAATCATCCCAAACGACATAGCTGGCGCCGCAGCACCTTAAAGGTCTAGAGTGCGGTATAGTGAAGTAGGAGAAAACACATGGCAGACTTTTTAAAAGAGCAGATATACACTATTCCTCTGCGAACAGTAAAACGCGCTCCTCGCTGGAAACGAAGTAGAACAGCAATGATTGACATTCGGGCTTACCTCGCCCGCCACATGAAATGTGAGGCTGAAGCAGTAAAGATTGACCCTTCCATAAATGAACGCATATGGGAACGTGGCAGTGAAAAACCTCCATCCCGTATCCGCATTCGTGCCATGAAAATGGAAGATGGGATCGTTCAGGCAGACTTAGTTGAGGAGTGAGATGGATTGCACTGTCTCCTTAGCAGGCGATCAGAATATTGGCGTATTCGTACGTGCATTTGAAGACATTGCATTTGTGCCGACATCAGCACCAGACGAATTTACAGAACTAATACGTGACGTCCTGCATGTTGATCCAATTAAGATAAACATCCATCAGAGTTCTATTATTGGCTCGCTTCTTTCTGGAAACAGTCATGGTTTGGTAGTTACGGGCCTCATCCAGGATGCTGAACTTGATATCTTGTGTGAGTATCGGGATGTTCTGCTTCTGGATGGAGGTATGAATGCAGCAGGCAATATTATTCTTGCGAATGACTCCTGTGCAGCGGTACATCCTGAGATGGATAAAGAAGCAATAGAAGAGATCAGTTCATTTCTTCAGGTTCCAGTCATTCCACTCACTCTTGGCAGTGTAAAAACCGTTGGAATGGCAGGAGTTGCAACTAATATCGGTCTCATCGTAAGTCCTCGTGCAACGCCATATGAGATAGGTGCACTTGAGAAGGCATCAAACCTACCTGTTGGAAAGGGATCAATCAATATGGGTGTATCCATGGTGGGAACCGGACTCATTGCAAACAGTAAAGGATATGTCGCAGGAAGTGCAACAAGCGGATACGAGCTTGGGAGAATAGAAGAGATTTTAAGGAGTGAATAAAATGGAGTTACAAAAATACAAGATTGATGGAACCTTTTTTGAGAAAGATTACTGGAAGCCATACAGCAAAGTTATCTCAGCACCAAATGAGAAGCAAGCATATGAACGCATTTATGCAATCATCGGCAGTAAACACGGTCTGAAACGCCAGTATATCAAAATAAACTCTGTAACCCCTCAGGAGTAAGGGCTCATGGCACCCGTTGATCCAAAAGAAGTCGAGACCCTACAGAGCTATTTAAACTCGTATGCGGAGCAGGCACAAGTGTACTCACGCCAACTTGGGGTTATAGAAGACGGAATTCGTGAGGGTGTGGGAGCGATTGAAACGCTGCAAGCCATACAGAATTCAGAGGACAATGAGGTGCTCATGGTTATTGGTGGTGGCGCGAGTATGAAATTCCGCGTCATGAATCCAGATTCCGTTTTGATGACGATTGGTGCTGGCGTTGTTGCTGAAATGGGAAATACAGCAGCTGCAGATTATCTAAAAGAGCGAATTACGGAGATGGAAGCCTCATCTAAAAACCTGGCTGAGGTACTGACCCGTATTGACGCACAGATGAATGATATCTCAAAACGACTTGAGCAAATCTATGCCCAGGTACAGGCTGAGCAGCAATCAGAACATGCTCCACCGACCAGTCAGGGCTGAGCCATCACCATTCACTTGCCAGAGTTTCTATGTTTAAAGGACTTAAAGAGCGCTTAAAAGCGGTCAAACAAAATTTTGGTTCTCGCGTTGAAGAAGTCCCGGATCAAAGCGATCTGTCTGATAGTTCAATGCCCATATCAGTACCTGAACCAACTCCTGATATGGATGTAAAAACTACAGAGCCCGTAGAGAAAAAAAGTTTTTTAAAAGGATTCACTCAGAAAAAAAAGAACGCTACACCTGATGCTACATCAGATGAAATGCATACAGATTCTTCTGAGGAAGAAAGACCCACTGAGGAGAGTGAATCAAAAGAATCACTCAGATCAAAGCCTGAAAAAAACGCAAAAGTCGGACTTGGTTCTAAGATCAAAACGTTTGTCGTCTCAAGGGAATTTCTCATAGATCAAAAGCAGATTGAAGAGCCTCTTTTTGATCTTGAGATGGCGTTGCTTGAGAATGACGTTGCCCTGAGTGCGACTGACGCAGTAATATCTCACGTACGTGATGATTTAAGTGGTTCGACTCGCAAAATGGGCACTTCTGTTGATGACATTATTACTGCTTCTCTGCGGAGTGCCTTATTGCATGTGCTCGGAAAACGATTTGATCTGCCTGCATTTATTGCAGAACGGGAAAAACCTGTAAAAATTGTTTTTGTTGGAGTGAATGGAACTGGCAAGACTACATCGATAGCAAAACTCGCTTCATATTTGACAAAGCAGGGTTTGAGTGTTGTAATTGGAGCAGGAGATACATTTCGTGCGGGAGCGATAGAGCAGATCGATGTACATGCAAAGCGATTGGGGCTGAAAGTTATTCAGCACCAGGAAGGCTCTGATCCAACTGCTGTTTTGTATGATACGATTGAGTACGCAAAAGCTCACCATATTGATGTTGTGCTCGGTGATACCGCAGGACGGTTCCATAATCGGGTAAATCTGATGAATCAGCTCGATAAGATTCGTCGTGTCATCCAGCCAGATCTGATTGTCTATGTTGATGAAGCAGTTGCAGGTAATGATGCAGTAACCCGTGCAGAGGAATTTGAGCGTAGTGTAGGA
>WRER01000072.1 GCA_009779205.1 Methanobacteriota archaeon
CTTATCTCCAATGCCAATTGCCTGGGCATTTTCAGCAATCATTTGGTCAAGTGTTACTATCCTCTCAACAGGTGTCTGTACAGTAACTGCATTATCATTGGCATCTAGCACAACTATCTCTGTTGCAGTTCCTTCAATAATTGCCCATATTTGGTCAACATCGTGTTCATCAAGAATGCCATCATTATTTGCATCCGCAAAACGGGTTGGTGGTTCCTGACCTGCAATCATACGATAAACCGAGACAACATCATTTTCATCGATATTCATGTCTTCATTGGCATTTCCAAAGATATTTAACGTGTACTCAACTTCTGCTGCATAGGCCCCTACACATACACAGCCAAAGACAAGCAATAGAGCAATCACTATACGATCTACTGTACGATCCATCTTATTTCTAATCATTTACTTTCACCACACTCAGTGTGTGCTATTATGTATGAAATATAAGGTATATAGGTTATTACTTCACATGTAATGAAAAATAGTAATACTAGTTCTTACAAAATGTATGAATACACCCATCCAGGAACATGATCCTAAATCCGGAGTTTTTGTGAAGCAATGATTCAGATAGATGACACATCCATCCAAAAGGAAGATAATAAAACTGTACAAAATGCTTTTAGACAGTATCACTCCAAAAAAATACTATTTTTTATAGTGGTATCTGTACTCATTTTATTGCTTGTAGGCATTGCTGCTTCATTTGGCTCGTACGAGCTTACTCTGAAGCAGGTTTACAGTACCATATTTCTTGGATTATTTCCTTCTTTTGGGACAGCAGATAGTGTGGCAAGTTCTATTATCTGGGATATCCGTCTTCCACGAATCACTATGGCGATTATTTCTGGAGCAAGTCTTGGTGTTGCAGGAGCTATTATGCAAGGAGTACTTCGAAACCCTCTTGCTGAGCCATTTACTCTCGGAATCTCTTCCGCTGCAGCAATGGGTGCATCTATTTCAATTATTGGTGGAGTAAAACTCTTTGGTTCATATAGCGTAGTACTAAATTCGTTTATTTGTGCATTTATTGCAACAATGGTTATTTATTCTATTGCAAAAACCAAAGGAATGACAACAGAAGCAATTATTCTTGCTGGAATTGCTATTATGTTCCTTTTAGATGCGGTAACTTCATTTACTCAATATCTTGGTACATCAGAGCAGATTCAGGCAGTTGTATTCTGGATGATGGGAAGTGTCTCTGTTGCCAATTGGAACGCGGTATATTTTGTGTTCAGCATTGTTCTCATTTCGATTCCGTATCTCATCTACAAAGCATCTGATATCACGATCATTGGGTCAGGTGATGAGACTGCTCATAGTCTTGGGATCAATGTCGAAAGAGTTAGAATGAGAACTCTCATATTTGGTGCACTGCTTACTGCATCGGTGACGGCATTTTGTGGCATTATTGGATTTGTTGGATTGGTATCTCCTCATATTACCCGAATGATTATAGGAGGAGATAATCGGTATGTTATTCCTGGTTCTGCCCTTGTTGGTGCTATCTTACTGCTTGGGGCAGATACTGTTGCGCGAACAATACTTGCTCCGATGATCCTTCCTGTTGGTATTATGACAGCATTTGTGGGAGTTCCCTTCTTTATGTACTTATTTATGAGAAAAAGGAAAGAATTATGGTAAATATAGAGTTAAACGGTGTTTGTTTCAGTTATCCTGGAGCAGATGTTTTACATGATGTGACCTTCTCTATGCGTCCGGGTCACATAACAGGTCTTATTGGTCCGAATGGTTCTGGAAAAAGTACCCTCATTAAATGCATAGACGCCATTCTCAAACCTCTGGGCTCTATCCTTCTTGATGGAAAGGATGTCTTGAAAATGGATCCGGTACATCGTGCCAGAACAATTGGCTTTCTACCTCAGAGTTCCACCAGTGCTATGGATTCTACTGTTTTTGACACGGTGCTCATGGGACGGCGCCCCCATTCAGCCTGGCGTATTAGCGATAATGACATCAATAAGGTTGCCGATGCGCTAAGCCAGTTGGGAATGCAGGATATGGCAATGAAACAGTTTGCATCTCTTTCTGGAGGACAAAAACAGATGGTACTTCTCGCACGTGCTATCTGCCAGGAGCCTAAAGTGCTGCTTTTGGATGAACCAACATCTGCCCTTGATATCCGTCATCAGCTTGAAGTTTTGAATATTGTGCATCAGCTTGTGAAAGAAAGACAGATATCTGCAATAATTGCTCTTCATGATCTGAATTTAGGTGCTAGATATACCGATTCACTTGTAATGCTGCGAAATGGTAAAGTATTTTCTGCAGGGACTCCTGCTGATTTATATAGCGCTGAAATGATTCAGGAGGTATACGGCGTAGAAGCAATTATCATCGAGGTACTTGGAAGACCACATGTTGTTCCTATCAGTCCTTCGAAGCCTTTACCCTGTACTCATTATGATAATTCTGATGGCTTTCTTTTGGAGATTCCTGCATAGATGGAGCGTTCAAATACCCCTCCATTTGGAAAAAAGACGAATTTCGCATCTATTTTCCAGCAATGCATCTCGCTGTGTGTGGATGTTCGGTTTATCCAGATGATTCCCGATCTTCCCTGGCTCGTGGCAAAAATCTTTTTAGCAGCTTTGTTGAGCTCTGCTGCATTGATTTTACTGCTTTTTTTTGCAAGCACCTTTATTGCCAGATTAATTGATGGTCAGCTCATCACGGATTTACTCCCTATTGTTGTTTGCATGGTAATCATGCTTCTGCTTCGAATGGGGGCAGAGGTCTTTCAGGAACAGGCCGCCTGTACAGCAGCGGGTGTCATGAAGCATTCCATCAGATCGCGGATGTATCACCAGATCCTTATGCTTGGCCCGTCATTTACTGATAAAAACGATTCAGGATCTATTGCAGCGACATTTGTTGATGGAGCAGAGCAACTTGAACAGTATATTGCCTATTATATCCCATACATTTTTCTCTGCCTGATTATCCCACTCGGTCTTTTTATTGGATTTGCAGTATTTGTGGATCTTATTACTGCTCTCATCCTTCTTGCCTTTGTTCCATTGATCCCCCTTGTCATTATGCTGTCAAACAGGCACAAACATATGAAACGATCTGATGTCTGGAGTGAGTACAGGCAACTGAGTGCTTTTTATTCTGAAAGTCTACAAGGTCTAACAACACTCAAACTTTTCAATCAGCATCTGTCACGGGGGAAGGAGGTTCGCACACGGGCGGACAGGCTTAGTGCAACATGGATTCGAAGGCTTCGGTTCGGTCTTTTAGTGAGTTTCATTGCAGATACTATCCCTTACCTAGGGTACGGGGCTGCAATGCTGTATGTATGTATTGGTCTTTCTGCTGGCTGGATGACAACCACACAGGTCATGCTTGTTTTACTTCTGGCACCACTATTTTATGAACATGTTATTCATCTTGGAGAGTATTATCACAACAGTGTTAATGCAAAAAGCACTATTGACTCGGTACTCTCTATTGTAGAAGCTGTTCCAGAGATAACAGATTCTACCGGGTCTGCAGAAGATGAAGCATCTAAGCAGATTCAACTGCCTTATTTGCGAACAATTTCTTTTTGTGATGTTTCTTTTGCATATGAACCGAACAGACCTGTTTTGAAGAATTGCTCATTTACTATACGAGAAGGTGAAATAGTGGCATTTGTTGGTGCATCTGGAGTTGGAAAGAGCACTATTATTGATTTGTTATTCCGTTTTTACACTCCTGATTCAGGAAAAATTACTCTGGGAGACATTTCTATTGATACCCTTCCTCTGGCGTTTGTCAGGAAGCAATTTTCGCTTGTATCGCAGGATGTCTACCTTTTTTATGATACTGTCAAAAATAACCTCACCTTTGGAAGGCCAGATGCCACTTCTGATGAGATAGATAATGCGGTCTCTCTTTCCTGCCTTAATTCTCTTATTTCTGTTCTTCCAAGCGGGCTTGATACGATGATTGGAGAGCGAGGAATTCGACTTTCTGGTGGAGAACGGCAGAGAATCTCCATTGGAAGAGCAGTCCTCACTCCTGCACCAGTGCTCATCCTGGATGAACCAACAGCAAGCGTTGACACAGAAAGTGAGCGCTCTATAAAGCACTCCTTAAAAAAGATACTTGCTGGAAAGACTGCACTTATCATTTCTCACCGTCTGTCTACGATTCGGGATGCTGATCGCATTCTTGTGATGGATGATGGTCGTATTGCAGAATCAGGGACTCATGACGAATTAATGAGATTCAATGGAAAATATGCACATTTTGTCTTGTCACAGGATATGCACAAACAAGCTTCTTCCCATTCTTCCAGTGGAGGAGCAATATGAACCATTATGGCTTATTCCTGCGTCTGTTTTCTATTGTCAAGTATCAGATTCCTGTTCTTTCACTTGGCATTATCTCTGACATTTTAAAATATCTTGTAACACTTGGTATTGGCTTACTAGGAGTAGAACTGCTTCGAATGGCACGAGCTGGAGATGATACATCTCTATTGCTTCCTATTGGATTGCTAATACTATTATGTGCTTTTCTGAGGGGATTTTTCGGGTATATGAGTTCATATCTCTGTCATGTTGGTGCCTATAATATTCTTGCAGTCCTCAGGGATCGATTCTATCACAGCATTGAACCTCTGGCTCCGGCACGTTTTATACAGAAGCGAACTGGGGATCTGGTGTCTATTGCAGGAAATAACATCGAAATGCTTGAATTATTTTTTGCCCATACTATCTCTCCACTCATAACAGCGGTTGTTATTCCGATTATTGTATTTATTTCTCTCTTTTTTATTCATTCTGCTGTTGCCTGTGTTTATCTTTTATTTATTATTTTTATTGCATTACTTCCACGATGTGCATTTCATCTTAATGCTGACAGAGGGGAGGTTCTCCGTGAAAAATTGGCTTATTTGCATGCATTTTTAATAGACTGTGTTCAAGGAATTCGCGAGATATTGGCGTTTTCTCGTTCTCATTCCCGTTACAGGGAGGTTATGGATTTTACCGATCAGTATCAGGATGAGTACGGAGAATATGTTCGAAAAAATACATATGTAACCGCATTGTTTATCCTGCTGATTTCTGGAGGAATTATTACATTACTTTTGGTATCTTCCTATCTTTCTGCATTAAATCTAATTGATCCACTCAGTCTTCCCATTGTTATTTTATTTGCTTCAGCAGGTTTTAGCTCAATGTCGCAAATTGTAGAGATTTCAAAACAGCTGAGTTTGACCGTTGCAGGTGCAAAACGTCTGTATGATTTGATAGATATGGTTCCTGATATTCAGGAACCTGAATCTCCAGAGGATCCTGAGGATATCACTGCAGAAATAGTTGTGAAGGATGTTTCGTTTAGGTATCATGAGGATGAGCCATTTGTTCTGAGTGATGTTAGTTTTACTGTTCCAAAAGGAAAGACTGTAGCTCTTGTAGGTATAACTGGTGCAGGAAAAACTACAATTTCACATTTGATTATGCGCTTTTGGGATCCGGTATCAGGAGAGATTTGTATTGGGGGATATGATATTCGATCACTTTCGACGTGGAAGTTAAGAGATATGGTTGCAATGGTTACTCAGGATATCTTTCTTTTGAATGCATCAATTATGGAAAATATTCGACTTGGCCGTGCTGATGCTACTAATGAGGAAGTCATCGCAGCAGCAATGGTTGCAAACATCCATGATTTTGTGAGTACGCTTCCAGATGGC
>WRER01000073.1 GCA_009779205.1 Methanobacteriota archaeon
ACTGTGTAAATGGCAGAACATGAGAGTAAAGAGTACCTGAGGAAAAATATGAGCACAGACTTATCCCTTGATTTATTACAAGAATATGCAGAAGAGAAAGGTAAAGACTTATCAAGCATGTATTTTCGATGCAAGGCTGATGCAGCACTGCATCTGATTGCTGTTGATAGAGGAACAACAGATGTTACAGGTTATACTCCGGAAGAACTTGTTGCTACCGGCATGGTGACCTTAATGGATCTCGTCGTTCCAAAGGCACGAGAGGATCTTCGATATAATATTCAGCAAGGTGTCGGAGAAGGGAAAGCATTTGCATCATGGTTTGCACTGCGGCGAAAAGATAAAAGCACCGCTCAGGCATTTATACAGGGCAGGGCAAATGTTTCACCGCAACTGCAGCTGATCGATATCGAAGGATACATCGCAACAGCTACGATAGTAGATCACCAATTCGCTGTCCAAGACGCAGAAATACCTCATGATACCATGGTTCCACGATCTGTTCCTGCTGCGGCGGATCCTGGATATGTCCATCTGCTGAACTATTCAGCAGAAGTTCTTGGGCTTATCAATAAACTAGATGAGATAGAATACATCACACCCGCACTCCAGCGTGTATCACATGTCATTCCTGGAGACCATCAGTTATTTGCCTCCATCTTTTCCCTTGATTCAGCCTCTCATATAGAAAAAGCCATCCAAGAGGTACGTCAAACAGGCAAAAGAATAGATAAATTGCAGGTACACCTTGAAAATAGAGAAGGAATACCGACTATTGTTGATCTCTCCCTCAGCCCGGCAGGCTCTCATTCTTCTGCAACCCTCTTTCGAATAGAAATGCCGCAATCTTCTCACTCATTTGAAGCAAGAGAAGAAGTACATGCAGACACTCAGCCACAGGAAACTGAACTAACTGAATTAACTGAACTATATCAACAGGCTTTCTTGTCAAATGCAATGGGAATGGCCATTACAGAACATGATACCAGTACTGTCATTGAAGTAAACAACCAATTTTTGTCATTATTTGAATATGATGACAGAGACGAGGTTCTAAACAATAGCATTGAAGATTTAAAAATCATTAGTGAAACAGATATCACACGCATACATGACGCTACTGACATAAATGGTCTGGCCAGGCAACACCAGATCGAAATCATAACACATCATGAAAACAGACGTCACTTTCTCGTTTCTGCTCAAGCATTGCATCTTTCTGATGGAGCATATATCGTCTACTTCTTTGAGGCCGGTTCTCCTGTTCAGGAGGCTCAATCAGACAAAAGCACAGGGGATCAGACATCAGGCGATCAGGTAGTATCTGAAGAACTTACAACACTTCTGTCACTGCTGAAAATGGTAACAAAAAAAGGTGAGAAAAATAATATTACAAAATGTGGAGGACTCCTCACCTCTGTGCTCTACCTCCATGATCCCACATGCCAGGATATCGATGGAAAGCGTATTGCAATGGATGTATACCTTGGAAAGATTACAAAATCATATATCGAGAACTACGAGAGATCAGAGACTGAATATGAGTTCATCTGTGATCATGGGCTTGTATTTGACAGAACACTGGCACAGGGATGTGGAATGGTTGCTGTCGAGCTTATTTCAAACAGCCTGCGCCACGCATTTGGACCAGGAAAGATGGGAAAAGTAACGATATCGATGATTCGAGATCAAACTGAAGGGAAGTATCTTTTATCAGTTACTGATACAGGATCCGGCATGCCTGAGCTTGATAAAACTGAAGAATCTGGCATTTCCATGGTGCGTGACATTGCAAAGTCTCTTCGGGGATCTGTTGAAGTTACATCCACTGCCAATGGCGCACGTGTAACAATGGCATTTCCAATTCCGGTAGTATTCTGATTGCAGTAGAGAGTGAAATTCACAAAAGAGAGGACATTATGCTTACGATCAAAGATTTGCACGTCGAAATCGAAGGAAGACAAATTTTACATGGAATTAACCTGACGATCGAACAAGGGGAAACGCATGTATTGATGGGGCCAAATGGATCAGGGAAGTCTACACTTCTCATGACGCTGATGGGCTTTGACGCCTATGTAATTACAAAAGGATCCATTCACTTTCAAGGAGTGAATATTACAAAAGCACCTGTGAATGAACGAGCAAAACTCGGCCTTGGACTGATGTTTCAACGCCCTCCAACAATATCAGGACTGAAACTCGGAAAACTGCTGGAAACAATAGGATCTGAAAACGAAAATATAACAGAGGAAGTCATTAAAAACGCCGCTCAATACATGCAGATGAACACGTTCATGGAGAGAGACCTCAACAAAGGATTTTCAGGAGGTGAAATCAAGCGTAGTGAAGTGCTTCAGATGATGATTCAGCGCCCATCACTGATGTTGCTTGACGAGCCGGAAAGTGGAGTAGATATAGAAAATATCCACTTAATGGGAGAATCAATTGCCTTTATTCTTCAAAAGAAACTTCCATTTGCGAAACGAACATCGAGTGGACTTATTATTACACATACCGGATATATTCTTGATTATCTTGATGCAGATCATGGACATGTAATGATAAACGGCGAATTTAAGTGTCATGGGAATCCCAGAGAGATTCTGAAACTCATAAAAGAAAAAGGATATAATGAATGTTTGCGCTGCTGATAATGCGCAGAAGAAGATGACGTTCATGCTACGCTTGCCACCTTTTTTATTATCAGGACAGAAACATCTATAAACATGTTCTGTGAGAAGTGTGGCAAGCTATTGAAAAATCAAAATGGTGTATTTGTATGTGCCATATGCGGTGCTGAAAAGAATGAGCCGGCAGGGTCTAATCTTGTAAAAACAGACAAACGGGTTGAAAGAGAGGTCATCATTGTTGAGGACTCCGAACAAATAAAAACACTGCCAACAATTGCAGTCCGATGTCCGCAGTGCAATAACAATGAGGCAATGTGGTGGCTACGTCAGCTTCGTTCTGCAGATGAAAGTGAAGTTCGATTCTTTCGTTGCACCAAATGTAGCCACACGTGGCGTGAGTATGATTAAGCGCACCTCAATATCACTTTTTTGAAGAAAAAAACTCCTGTGAAAGTTTCAAAACTTGCTTTTCTGCGGATTGTTTTGCAAATATAGTCACTTTATCTCCCGGGCGAAATCGGACAGACCCATTTGGTATAATGAGTTCTCCTCCTGCCCGTTGAATTGCAATGATTACAAAATCATGAGTTGGGAGTGTCCGTAACTGCTGATCTGCCATCCTGCAATCTGGCTCGACATCTACCTCTAAAATAACTCCTCCGGATACTTCTGCGAGCTTCTTCAATGTCGGGTGGGATGCCTCCAAATACAGTCTCGCTGCAACAAGCTCATCCGGATTTTCATTGATCGTAACTCCAACAGTATCAAACAGTTCATAATGTTCTTTTTGATTAACGATGGAAATGACATGAGGAACATGTAGTTTTTTGGCAAGCCAGCAGGTCATAAGATTATCAGCATCATCACTTGTAGTTGCAATAAGAACATCTGTTTTATCGACACCAGCCTCATGAAGAATGCTTGCATTGGTTGCATTCCCTGCAATAACAAACACATCATATTCCTCAAGGATCTCATTGCAGCGTGCCTCATTTTTATCGATGACCACCACGCTATTGCCACGTTCTGTAGCATAAGCAACAAGGGTCCTGCCAATACCTCCAAGTCCCACGATGATCATGTACATACCTAGTGGTCATCATGACGATTCTTATATGTTGCGGCATAAATCAGTTCTACATCATGGTTATAGACCGTAAGTTCGCAACTATTCCACATCACCCTTAATGTATACCTGGATGATATTATTCCATGGCACTCATCTCGGACACAGATTTTTACCAGGCAAAACACGAATAGAGAATGTAAACAATTTCAGAAAAATCAGAAGTTGATCTTATATGCATATGATTTGTGGAAATTATATGTGCGTCATATCTGCCCATTTTTGCACTTGAGTCTTAAGATCATTTCTTTCAAATGGATCAGACCGAACTGTGTAAGTATGACGAGGTTGACTTACTATGGCATGGCGCGTATTACACGGCTTATTGGTATTTCCCTCCTCCTATCAATCATTTTGCTTGGATGTTCTGGAGTTGCAGTAGCGGTAGTAGAAGAACAGATCATCGACCCGACCGCAGTTAATTTTTATGATAATTTTGTGATAGTTGCCACTGTGACAAATGTGGAGGAAATGGAATTCGATATAATTATCATTTTCACAGACAACAGTTTGTTTTATTCAGAAGATGTGTTTAAACTGTTTTTTGAGCTTAGTGGAATCTCTTACACGAGGTCTGATGAAATGAACATAGCCAGGATCAGAGGATTTGGCACAGTTGATGAGAAAGGATTCTTCGGAGAGTGGACTCCCGCTGATGGGTACAAGTATTACCCACTCACATAATCAATCTCTTTTTTCACTCCACCAAACCATTTCATAAATTATTAATCCCTTATATACAGATTCATCTCATTAACACTACAGCGAAGATTAGAATTGTATTTTAATGTCAGAGAGATGAAAAGGAACCACGAAAGCAAGTTTGTCGGCCTGAACTTCCTCCCCCATTTCACATTTCGTGATTAAAAATGAAAACCTGAAGAATTCGATCGTTGTATTCTCTGTAGTGTTGCGTTATTGACATTACAATGGCAGGCAGGCAGTGTAATTCTATCATTGCCAGAGTTCTATTGTATTTTTTATTTCTCAATGGACTATTCAAGCATGTGCACAATACTTTTCTATTGCTGATAGGAGCGTTGCCCTATTAAATGGTTTTAGAAGAACTCCTTTGAACCCGAATTTTTCATATTCTTTCACTGCCGGATTTGTGTCATCTCCGCTGGCAACGACTGCAACACAATCTGGATCAATGGCTAACAGATCAGGTATCACTTCTTTTCCTCCTTTTCCATTAGGAATGGTGAGATCAAGCAGAACCAGATCGAATTTTTGCCCAGTCTGAAAGTGTTTCTTGTACTCTGTAATTGCTTCTTCTCCGTCAGCAACTGCGATGACAGTATGCCCTGCTTTATTGAGGAGGAGAGGCATTATGTTTCTGATTGGTTCTTCATCATCAAGAAGCAGAATTTTTGCACTCATAACTTTAGTTATTATTCTACTCTATAATGTATGAATGTACTCATCTTCTACCTATTTTTCATGACTCTGGACATTAAAAGGAGTTTTTTGAAGTACCATTATTCTTCTGGTAAGGCTTTTGTGAATTCTCTGTTCGAAAAAATCGTGAATATTAAAATATTCTGCTGCAATAGAGCGAACATCGATGTGTGAGACTACAACGCCTCTTCCACCTGTGCGCAGTACTCGTGCCATCTCACAGAGTGATCGTGAGTACAGAGTGTTTCGTTCTGCTCCAATCAGGCATACTGATTGACCATAGGGGAGATCAGTGACGATATGCGAGATTGTTGCATTATGAAAGGGAAGTTTTGTTGCATCTGCAACGAGACAACATGCATCAGGGATATTTGTTCGGAGGCCCTCGATCATATATGCGTCAGCATCGCTTCCGATACAGGATATCCCAATCTCTTGTGCTTCAATGAGTGTTCCGCCTGTACCTGCGAATGGATCGAGCAGGAGGTCTCCTGGCTGTGCTAAAGAGAGATTTACAAGTGCCCGTACATTTCTCGGCATCAT
>WRER01000074.1 GCA_009779205.1 Methanobacteriota archaeon
GTAGAAGATAAATGCCTCTGCTCCTTCGATCTTCTCCATAATCTGGTGAGCGTGCTTCAAAGAGTACATACAGCAGAATCTGGAACAATACGGCTTTCCAATACCGGGAGCATTGTCACGAGAACCTGCACAAAGCACAAATCCAACACGCTTTGGTGTTGCCCCATCACTCGGACGGATAAGGTGCCCGCCAGTCGGACCGGATGCACAGATCAGACGCTCAAACTCAAGACCGTGGATAACATTCTCAAATCGCTTGTATCCCCATTCTTTCTTTTCTTCAATCGGGATCAGCTCAAACCCTGTTGCAAGAATGACTGTTCCGACTTTATAGACCGGATACTCATCCTTCATCTCAAGATCGATAGCCTTCTTTGTACCACAGATATCAACACACAGATTACACTTTACACAGGAGTCAAAGTCAATCGTGTACACGAGTGGCATAACCTGGGCGTGATAAATGTAAATCGCCTTTCGCGGAGCCATTCCAAACTCAAATGGGTTTGGCTTGATAACCGGACAGACCGTTGCACAATCTCCGCATCCATTACATCCATCAACACCGATCGCCTGACCCTCAGTCGTGGACAAGACACCACGAGCTTTCTTCTTCAGAGTTACATCAAAGTTTCCGATGTATCCTTCGACATTCTCTATCTCATGATAGGTCAGAAGCTCGATATTCGGGTGACGTCCGACATCCACCATCTTTGGAGTCAGAATACACTGAGAACAGTCAAGGGTTGGGAATGTCTTGTCAAGCTGAGACATACGTCCACCAACGGTCGGAGAACGCTCAACAAGATATGTCTTAATTCCGGCACTTGCCAGATCCAGAGAAGCTTGAATACCACCAACACCAGCACCAACAACCATTGCAGCAGGCTCGACCGGCACAGCCTTTGGAATCAGATCTTCAAGCAGTGCAGCCTTGGCAACAGCCATACGAACCTGGTCTTTTGCTTTCGATGTTGCCTGATCCCACATGCCATGCATATGTACCCATGAGTTCTGTTCACGGATATTTGCCATTTCAAAGCGGAATGGATTCAGTCCACCTTCTCTCGTGGCAGTTCTGAATGTTGGTTCGTGCAGACGCGGAGTACATGCTGCAACAACGATTCCTGTCAGATTATGCTCCTTAATTGCGTCATCGATTTTCTTCTGACCAGGCACGGAGCACATATATTGATACTCATCTACATGAGCGACATAAGGAAGCGTCTTTGCATATTCAATTACATCGTTAATAGAGAGTGAACCTGCGATATTGGTACCGCAGTGACAGAGGTAAACACCAATTCTTGGTTTATTATTTTCCGTCATTTTTTAACCTCCTATAATACCTTCTCCAAGAATGGGGTACAGTCGATTGCGTGAAGATCAAGAGCTAATTCTTGTGGAGTCATACCCTGTGCAAGCCCGAGCAACTCACAGTAGTGAAGTACTGGTATGTTGTATGTATCTCCAAACTTCTCTTGAATTTCAATCTGACCGCGGTCAAACTGTAACTGGCAGAACGGACAGATTTCAGTAATTGCATCTGCACCGACTGCTGTAATGTTAAGCAGTTTTTCATTCGTGATATCAAGGGCGTGTACAATATCATATCCACGAACACCACCACCTGCTCCACAGCACTGCATCTTATTACGATATTCAACAGCAGTGGCACCGGTTGCTTCTACCAGCTCTTCAAACCAGGTTGGGCATTCGGTATTGAGCAGGTCCTTTGACGAAAATACACGTTCCTTTGCGGGCTTGACAAGGTGACAGCCATAATGACATGCAATTTTTACACCCTTCAGAGGGGTGGTTACGCTGTCTCGGATCTTTTGCAGACCACAGAACCGCCCGTCATACAGCAGCTCAGCAAGATGGTAGACTTCAATGCTGCCTTTAAACTCCATGTCGATCTCCTTGAGAACTTCGTTGACACCGGCACGGAGTTTGTCATCGTGCTTGAGAATGTGGTTTACTTCAAAAATTGACTTGTAACATCCATTGCAAACCAGTGCAATATCTTTTCCCATCTCTTCTGCAAGGCAGAGGTTTCTGGCAGCCATTGCGTACCAGACTTTCAGATCGATAGATCCAAAAGCACCAGGAGCTGGACAGCAGCTTGCACCTTTGAGAGGGAGCAGTTTTATGCCAAGTTTTTCACTTGTTTTTATTGCTGAAGCTTCACAGCCAGGGTACCGATTTGGTGCAATACACCCTAAAAATAATGCGAACTCATGCATATTACTCACTCTCCTAAAATCCTGTCAGCATCTGCTTTCAGATTGTATGAGTCAATGATCTTGCGAACGCCCTCCATATACTCAGTGTATTTGTGGGTTGTTGGCGGATCTGCCTCAAGACCAAGACGGACACGAGCAGCACGGTTTGCATCATTGTTTGGAACTCCATGCCCTGAATCGTAAATCAGCTTCACGGTCATTAAGAAGTTCTTTGGAACGATGTCGCGCTTAAATGCCAGATTTCGCATTGCCATGATAACATCGGTTGGTGCGATGTCACGGGGACAGCGGTCTGAGCAGCTGTAACAGGTTGTACAGAGCCAGAGATCTGGATCGGTAAGTGCTTCATTTTCAAGACCGAACACATTTCTACGCATGAATTTTCGAATGCGATATGAGCTCCGTGGAGCTGAAGGGCAGGATCCTGTACAAGTACCGCACTGGTAGCACATATTGGCAAGTGTGCGGCTGGTTTTTAAAATTTCTGTGCTGAACTCTGGATTTGAGTCGTCAGGACGGTAATATGAGTCTTTGAGCTTCTGATCCAGTTCAGGGTTATTATAACTTTTTGCAGCCATAATGCTTCCTCTTATAACTTCTTCAGCTCAACCTGACCGACCTGATCCTCAAGAACTTTTGAGGTACGAGGTTCGCAGAGTTTTGCCTTTATTTTGTTAAACAGATCAGTTTCCTTACCTTTGATCTTTATGGAATCACGTCTGAGGTAAATGACATCCTCTGCAGGACATGCATATACACAGGCTCCACACAAAATGCAGTAATCTGTATTAACTGCAACCACTTGTTCCTGGTTCTTTTTCAGATCTTTTGCAGGAGGAGGGGTTGGAAGATAAACTGCGTTCGCAGGGCAGACATCGACGCACGTCGAGCAGCCACCCGGGCATTTCTCGGCATGGAAAATAATCTCGCCTTCGAATATCTTGTTCATTTTGATTGCTTCTGTCGGGCAGTTTTTCTCACACCACAGACATGTACAGCAATCTTCTTCAATAATGGTGACTTCGCCAAGAAGGGCAGGACCAAGAGCTTCACGGGTGATGGTGATTGCATCGGCATGGCAGGCTTCTGCACAGACATTGCATCCATCACACAGTGTTTCATCCCACACAACTTCCCCTGTTACATTTCCAGTCTCAGGGCTGAAGGGGTTGTGCAAGACATTTATGGCTTCACAAAGTGTTCCACATACTCCACAGTATGTACATTTTTCTGTGTCAACCGTAAACGTCAGATTTAAGTTGACAGCCTGGCCTTTTGCAAGTCCATCTTTATCTTGTCCTTCAAAGAGCGGTACGTCGCGATCTATTGCTTCACGGGGACAGACATCGTCACAAATCGTGCAGCGAACACATTTTTCAAGATCAATGGATGTGCCTTTATCATAGGTTGGAAAACCATCTTTCTCAAGTAGCGGCAGGGATTCTTTGCCGTCGATCTCGAGTGAAAGTGCCGAAAATGGACACATAATTACACAGATGCCACAATATGAACAGGTGGCCTCATTGACGTGGATTGTTGCTCCATCGTCGATGAGACCTCGTTGGACACCTCCAACAGCTCCAACTGTGATCGCCGTTTCAGGGCAGACCTCAGCACAGATACCACAACCGGTACAAATATCATTGTCCAGTATGAGTTTGTTGGTATTTTGAAGGAGTCTCTGTTCCATGATGATCTTGGCACCATCAACGGTCTTTGAGAACTTAGGAAACAGTGTTGACATTAAGATACCTCTATTTTCTGATTACTTTTCATATACATTGTACCACTCACGCGTACAAATAGATGCAAAATTGGCATCTATTCGTCAGTACCTAACAACAATGCTGCATTTATGCAAATGCTGTTGCAGGCGCTTGGCCGGAGAGCTTTATAACATCATATGGGCACGCGTCAACACAAACACCACATCCTGCACAGAGCTCATTCTTGAGATCAAGAATGATAGCAGATCCATTAATGACTTTATAGATCTTATCTGTTGATGCAGGATCTACGGTGTGGAGTTCTAATGCATTGACTGGGCATGCAACCACACAATTGTTACAGCCGGTACAACGTCTCATGTTTACATGAACTGCAAATGTCATTATTTCGCACCAGCTTTATCGATATAAGTATCGAATAAAGAAATTGTTGTTTTGATGTATAGATAAAGGTTCTGTATTTTTTTCTGACAAGAGAAGGTTTTTTTTCTGAAAAAGAGAGGGGGAACAAACATAATTAGCTAACAATTTGGTTTAATACACCCGTTTTAATATACTTCTCTTTCTTTTTTTATTTTGATTTTGTTTTTTAAATTCATACGATAAAATATGTGTGTATTTCGCCTGAATGGAGACTTTTGCGCTTTTTTCGTTTCTTCTATTTTTTCATTGATTATTTTCACGGTTTAGTAAAACCCATAAAAGGTATGGATCCGATGCGTGGAATATAAAAGGATATTCTTGCATAAAAGCGCCATATATCCCTTTTTTTACACCGAAATCAGCGAAAATGATCGTTCGTGATGTTTATTTTTGATAGTTGCCGCAATTATAAATCAAGATGAGGCGTATCTTCAAAATAGATATCGATATGGAGATATCTCCACCAATTTTCATCATTCATATGGGTAGATGGGGAGCTATTATTATATAATGAGCATGTAGAGTACAATGCATAAGTTACAATGCACAATGCACAATGAATGTGTGCCAGATAGGAGCAATAATGTCTATCCCTGATGATCATAGTACCACACAGTCAGACGTCCATGCTCATTCACTCTCTCATGGCCGCGTAAAAACAATATGTCCATTTTGTGCAGTTGGATGTTCTCTCTACCTTACCTGTTCAGATGGCATTGTATCTGGTGTAGAACCAGATTTTCGCTCCCCTGTAAATGAAGGGTGTCTCTGTGTGAAGGGAAGCCACGCTTTTGAATTCATATATCATGAAGATAGAATTCGAGCACCTATGGTTCGTGTTGGGGATAGATTTTTTGAAGTCTCCTGGGAGGAAGCATATCGCTTTATCGCGGAGGGATTTTCTTCTTTTAACTCTGATGAAATTATTGTGCTTGGCTCAGGGCTCTGCACAAATGAAGACAATTATGTGCTGATGAAATTCGCCAGAGAGGTATTTGGATGCACATTTACATCAGATAGGAGAAAAACACGAAGTTTTGCAGCACAGATTCCATTCTCAGAGCTATCTTCTGCATCGGTGATTGTATCATTGTATGAGAATATTCTTGAAGAATACCCACTTCTTGGAAGATACATTGTTGATGCACAGAAGCACGGTGCTGCTGTTATATCAGCAGATGTTCGACTGACTCTGACAGGTCGTGTTTCAGATCTTTTTTTGCAGATGTATCCCTTGCAGAGGGAAGATGTGCTGAGAGGGCTTGTTCA
>WRER01000075.1 GCA_009779205.1 Methanobacteriota archaeon
CCATATCAGCCATTACGAGTGCACCTGCTTCAAGCGTCCATCTTCCATCTCCAAATTCATCTTTCACTGCTGTCGCAGTCAGTCCTGCTGAAGTCGATGATTGGCCACTGGTATAGATAGCACGTGGAGAGAGACGTACAACATAACGCAGGATCTGTGATTTTGCAATACCAGGATCACCAATTAAGAGGATATGAATATCCCCTCGAAGGCGTGTCCCATCCGGCATTGATTTTGCAATTCCACCAAATAACTGAAGACCAATTGCTTCTTTTACATCATCTGAGCCATAAATGGTTGGCGCTATCGAATTTGCTACTTTTCGGTATATCTGAGGATCTGAGGCGAGCGCGTGAATTGCACGTTCGTCCTCGTCACTGATCTGTACCTCTTCAAACTCTTTTTCAGAGATCTCAATCGAGTTGCATTCAAGGTAGATATCAAAGATAGTGCTTTTCATTCCCTGCGAATATCGCTGAGTGGATCGTAAAATGCCATTTACAACAACGCGATCCCCTGGTGTCACCATTCCTGCAATATCATCATTTACATCAATATCCAGATTCTGTGGCTGTTCTCCACCACGAAGTCCTTCCGGAGATTCCTGCACTCTGAGTTTTTGCGAATCCACAAATACAGACATGCGAGGAATCAGCTCAAGCTTCTTTATGGTGCATCCATCAGTGCCACATCCATCAGGCTCTTGAAATGGGCCGTATCCTTGTGATTTTGCCGTAAAATGACCTGCTGCACACCTGAACTTCGCAAGCGTTATGCGGGGGCGAACTTCAGTTGTTTTTCTGACAATTCCATCAACACTGATGAAAGTTCCAATATGTTCGGATCTAATGTCTCGAATTGCTATTTTCTTTGGAAGATTTGTAATACGAACGTGGATAGTAGGCTTATCTTGTCCCTTCTTTACACGAACGAGATTATGCTCACGAATCGTATCTTTTATTTCATTCAGAACTTTTCCTGGATATGTGAGAAGTTCATCAGATAAGCGTGTTCCAACCCGCCCGAAACTCACGATGTCGCTATAGTTAATGTAGAGTGATCGTTTGAAAGGATATTCACGGGAGAGGACTTCTAATTCGTTTTTGTATCTTGTTTTGAGAAAACGAGTCCAGTTAGCATCTCGATCAACGACTTCAACCTCACCTGCCTCATCTATGATATTTCTCACCTCTGATTCAGCCCATCAGATGCATGCATCACGAACTGAGCGATAAGAGCACTCATCTGAAGGTCACTTTCTGCACCCTCTGATATTCGAAAATCAGTCTCTCCAAGAGATCCTATCATCTTCACTCTTGTCTCACGTGAGATCTCACGGGTAGTAACCGAGCGATATATCTGGCTGATAAGTTCTTGATGTAAGATTCCTCGTTCCCGAGTGAGTGAGGTTAAAAAGCGATCTGCTCCTTCAAAGTTTCCTTCAAAACAAAGAACAAGCAATTTTTCGATCTCCTCAGGGCGGGCTGTTGAAGTTATTGCATAGATCATATCTGGTGAGATAGTGTGATTGATGATTGCAGCGCCCTGAAGAGAATTCACGAGCTTTCGCATATCTCCTTGTGCGACATATGCAAGCGCTTCTTTTGCTTCTTCAGATACCGTAAGGTTTTGATCTGCTGCTATTCTATCTATCATCTCTGCAATATCCTCATTTGACAGAGGTTTAAATCGATAGATTGCACAGCGGCTCTGAATTGGATCGATTATCTTTGACGAGTAGTTGCATGAGAGAATGAAGCGACATGCCTGTGCATAGGTTTCCATCGTTCGGCGCAGCGCCGATTGAGCATCATTTGTGAGCGCATCGGCTTCATCAAGGAAGAGAATCTTAAATGCAACATTTCCAAATGGAGAGGTTCTGGCAAATTGTTTAATCTGATTTCGAACGACATCGATACCTCGCTCATCAGATGCATTCAGCTCACGAAAGTTCATCTGCCAGTCATCTTTGAAGAACTCACGCGCAAGAGCTACTGCTGCGGTTGTTTTTCCAACTCCTGCGCTACCGGTAAAAAGGAGGTGAGGCATCTCACCTGTTCTCACATATGAGCGTAAGCGCTCAGTGATCTCATGCTGTCCGATGATATCTGAGATCTGTTTTGGACGGTATTTTTCAATCCAGATGGTATGTACTTCGTCCGTGCTCATTTCCTATATGTATGTGTGAACAGTATCAAAGCACTGTTGATTTGAGGTATCATGTGATGATTAGATCCTATAATCCTGCAATAAATTAGAGGGGAAATTTCCTGCTATATTGGCAAAAGTCGAAGTATTCAGAAGTTACAACGTTTTAATTCTCTCCTAAAACATTTATGCATAATGATAAAATAAAATTTTTGAATATACAGTAAATGTATACTAAACACATACACGACCCTTTTTTTGAATTTTTGCTGCTTAAAATTGTTTTTTAGAGAATTAATGGTGCTAATTTCTTTTGTATACCATGAAAACATGTGGAATTTAGGTTAAATCTGAACACTTCCCTATCAAAACAGTGCTGCTCTGTTCAGTATGTCAACAATTTAGGACTTACGCAAAATTGCACGTTTGTAGATCATATACCTTATTAAGTCACTTCAATTAATTGTTTTGAGTCGGCAAAAGTGTAAGCCATGTTGATTTTTGCGTAACTCCTGCAATGTATCACTACGCGAGCACAATGATTGAATCCTTCAAACTTTCATTTTTAATCACGAAAGACATGAAAAGCATGAAATGTGAAACCAGGGAGGAAATTGAGGACAACAAACTTGCTTTCGTGTTTTTTGTGGTTTTTTTCATTTCTCTAACATTAAAACACGATTTTAGTGTTTGTTGTAGTGTTAATCACTACCTTCACCATGTGCACGGATTTCTGGATCCTGCATGGTATTCTCATGCGTTGCCGATCAGCCAATCCAACACCCGGATCTTTCGGATTCCGTCATAGTCGGCATCTGGGTCTTCGTCCAGTGTCAGGATATATTTCGGATAATGATCAGATATTTTTCTGAGCGGCGCAAGTTCGCGTTCCAGAGTCGCCTTCTCCCGGACTGTCGCAGCCACCTGATAATAGATCCGTCCGCCCAGGGCCATAGCGACGAAATCGACCTCCAGCTCGTCAACTTTTCCGATATATACCTGATACCCACGCCGGAGTAGTTCCAGATAGACCACATTTTCCAGAATGTGACCGACATCAGTGCTGCGCTGACCCAATAACAGATAGCGCATCCCGATATCCACAGCGTAATACTTCTCCAGCGTTTTAAGATATTGCTTACCTTTTATATTATACCGCTTAGCCTGATAGAGAATATAGCTGTCCATCAACGCTCGGAGATAACGTTCCACAGTCTTTACGTCAATCTTACGGCTATCTGCGTTCATGGCGTTGCTGATACTTTTGGTAGAAAGCTGGCTGCCGATATTGTCAAAGGCGAAACGAATCAGGCTCTCCAGCATCATGGTATCCACAATCTTATATCTGCCAACGACATCCTTGAGCACCACTGAGTCGTAAACGCCTTGAAGGTATCCAAGAATATGCTTTTGATTGCCAACGAATTCAAGTGCGCCGGGGAAAGAGCTGTTTTCTAAATATTTGATATAATGACGGGACAGGTCGCCTGCCCCAACGGCGGTGATATATTCTTTGAATGAGAGCGGAAGCATTTCAATCTCCACATATCGACCGGAAAGTAATGTTGCCAAATCGCCGGACAGAAGCCAAGCGTTGGAGCCGGTCAGATATATGTCTAAGTTCTTACGCAGATACAGGCTATCCACCACTCGCTGGAATTCCGGGACGTTCTGTACCTCGTCCAAAAACACATAAGTTTTGCCCTTTGTCGCCATGTGCGCCTTGATGTAATCGTGCAATGCACCCTGATCACAGAGGCTCCTGTTATCATAGTCTTCGAAATTGACCATGATAATATTTTCCGGCGACACACCGTCTTCCAGCAGGTATTGCTGAAACAGGGCAAGAAGCGTGGATTTTCCGCAGCGCCGTATCCCGGTAATGATCTTGATTACATGTTTGTCCCGATAGCCGATCAGCCGATCCATGTACTCTTTGCGTTCAATCATTGTGATCCCTCCATTTCCACTTTACTTAGTATATCCCAAAACCATAATAAATACAATAGTTTTGGGAATGAAATCCAAAAATTATTTTGCTTTAGGACTTACGCAAAACTGCACGTTTGTATACTATAATACCTTATTAAGCCACTTCAATTAATTATTTTAAGTTGGAAAAAGTTTACGTCATGTTGATTTTTGCGTAACTCCTATAGCAGATTACATTCAACACCCAAAGTATGCGTTATAATTTTTTTCACACAAGGGTGCGTAACTCCTATGGTATAATCTATAGTTGTCTTTTCTCACAACTATCCTCATGCACTATTACTCAAAAACTGCAAAAAAAGGTTGAATGGATTGGTTATCAATTCCATTGAAATGTCGCACGAATGGTGTGTGACTGCTGGACATCAGAAAATGTATATGTTGATGGGTTTCCAATATTGAACTCATCAACAAAGACTTCTTTGATACTGTATCCATTGTTCGGGTAGATGCTGTATGTGATGCTTGAGCCTTGTTCAACCGGTGTCTCGCCATATGGAGTGATACGACCACCATGTTCGCCTCTGGCAGTGATGGTGAAGGTTTCCGTCGGTTGTACGACACCAACATCGATATACTGTGTGAGGGTTCCTGAGTTGTAGGCGTCTTTCACCCATAGTGTGACAGCATATCTGCCTGGTGCAGCATAGGTCTTTTCTGGATTCAGTTGTGTGCTTCTCGTACCATCTCCAAAGTCCCAAGTCCTCGCTACTTCTGGAATTCGTAACCTTGCACTCATGTCATAGAATTCTACGGAGAGAGAATCTTTTTCAATTGCTATGAATGCTGGTTTTACGACGCCAAGGAGGCCAAACCCTTCTGCTTTAACGATAGTGTCCCCAGTAATCAGGACAGAGAGAGTGGAATCACAAACTTCCCTTGTTTGGTTAGTGATATCTACATACTCACACCGTGAGCCTGGAAGATCTCGTATGATAAATTCTTCCCTACCAGGATCAACGATCCTCATGACGGAAGGAGTGATGCTGACATGTGGTTCACCGGTTGCAACGACTCTGAATTTTCCATCTAGTCTAGGTGCTTCTGTCGTGAATGATTTGATAACGTCACACACAGGTTCTCCTTCTGTTGGTCTTGCACATGCTATGTAATGATACTCCGTATTTGGCTTCAAATCTGAAACGAGGCTGCTGAACGAACCAATAGTATCTGTCATTGTTATTGGTTTATCTTCCGTAGTTAGAGCTGCAGAGGTGCCAATGTCTCCCAAGTTCTCTGAGTATTCGAAGAACGCATTTATTGGCGTTTCTGATCCCAGATAAACTACTTGACCATTCAATATCGCACTATTGGATGTGAATATTGTAACTGGCACTGTAAGTACAATCGGTGAAGATGGTGGAATTGTTGAGATAATAAACTCGACTTCATCACCACATACTTCAACAGCAATTAGATCATCACCTTCACCACATGCTACGTAAGAATAGGTGCCATCAATCAATGATGAAACAGTCGCGTTAAATAGCCCTGCTCCA
>WRER01000076.1 GCA_009779205.1 Methanobacteriota archaeon
AGCAGGTGTTATCCAAAAGGTGAAAAAATAGTGCACGGTCTCATCTAAATCTTTAAACCACGAAAAACACGAAAGTAAACCTGAAAACTCAACGTACTCTTTCGTGGTTAATCTCATTTCTTCGGCGCGATTGAATAGGTATATATCTCGAAGTAAAGAATTTTGGTTGAAAACGAGTGCTAGCGAGGGTGCTGCGTATGGCATTCGTTGAAAGTCATTTATTAATCTGTTGAGACATTGTTAATAATACAAATGGAGAAGTAAAATGCTGTCATATATGGAAGTAAATCATTGACAATTTCGGAAGTGACTATTATAGTAAATTAATTCCATTTTTGTTTAAGGGGAGTTGAAGCATGGAGCAAAAATATTTAAGCCGTATAGCGGACAGAGTTCTCGACACGGAGCTGGAAGCATCCGGCGCTGTGTTGATCGAAGGTCCTAAGTGGTGTGGCAAGACTCGGACAGCAGAAGAAAAAGCGAAAAGCGTTCTGTATATGCAAGACCCCGACTATACCGCATCATATCTTAAAGCAGCCGACACGAAGCCGTCATTATTGCTTAAAGGGGAGACACCCCGCTTGATAGACGAATGGCAAATGGCTCCTGTCCTGTGGGATGCCGTCCGCTTTGCAGTAGATCAGCGGCGAAGTCGCGGACAGTTCATTCTGACTGGCTCTGCCGTTCCGAAGGATAATGCCGTTCAACATACAGGAACCGGGCGTATTTCTCGGATGATGATGCGTCCTATGTCGCTGTTTGAATCGCTTGAATCTAACGGTTCGGTATCTTTAATGGATTTGTTCAATGGCATGACCAACGGCGAATGTATCTCCAACCTCACTATTGAAGAGTTGGTTTTTGCTCTGACGCGTGGAGGTTGGCCAGCATCGATTGGTGAAAAAGAATCAATCGCCATGCGTCAAGTGTACGAATATGTGGATGCGATTATCAATATTGATGTATCCAGTGTAGATGGGGTGGAAAAAAGCCCGGCACGGGTTCGTGCATTAATGAGGTCATTGGCAAGAAATGTATCCACAACGGCAAGCATCTCCACGATTCAAGGTGATATTGCAAGTGATGAAGAGAGCATATCCGACAAGACGATATCATCCTACTTAAACGCGCTGCGGCGTATCTTCGTGGTGGAGGATCTGCCCGCATGGAGTCCGGCTATGCGTTCAAAAACCACTATTCGTACGTCACCGAAGCGCCATTTTGTTGATCCATCTATCGCAACCGCCGCTCTCCGGGCTACACCCGACAGTTTATTACAGGACTTCAATACATTCGGGTTATTGTTTGAGTCATTATGTGTCCGGGATTTACGTGTCTACGCCCAAGCTATTGACGGTGAAGTGTTCCATTACCGTGATAGGAACGGTTTGGAAGCGGACGCGGTCGTACACTTGAAAGATGGGCGCTGGGGTGCGGTTGAAGTCAAGATGGGAGCGAAGGAGATCGAAACTGCTGCTGAAAACTTAAAAACCCTGCGGGATAAAGTCAATGTAGAAAAAATGAAAGAACCATCATTTCTGATGGTGCTGACCGCCACCGAATTGGGATACCGGCGAGAAGATGGGGTTTATATCACGCCTATCGGATGTTTGCGGGATTAATATATCGTAGGACTTACGCAAAATTGCACGTTTGCAGATCATAAGACTTTATTAAGGCACTTTAATTAAGTATTTTAAGGTGGCAAAAGTTTAAGTTATGCTAACTTTTGCGTAACTCCTATTTCACACAAAACTGCTAATTTTTTCGCGGTGTTCGCATTGCGTATGGTAACAGAATTATATGCTTTTTTATTTTGTACGATTTTTGACCATCGTGTGCGAGAAAATGTCGCAATCGGCGCTGACCAGAAGATAATTTTGCCATAGCAGGTAACCATTTCATATTCTGGCTTGACCTCACCAACCTGTTTACAAACCTCTTCCGCCGTCATGGGTGGAATGACAAACAGGACGTTATGCTTGGATTTTTTGTCATTATCCCACCATTCCGGTGAATTTGATAGTGCTTCGTGGAGTTCGTCAGCGGTGATGATCCCAACTGTTATGGTCAAGCCAAAGTCTCTTTTTATCAGAGCTTCACAAGTTGCTTTGACGTCACATTCCTCTGAATCACTATCAAAAAGGATGTTCCCGCTATTGATGTAGGTTATGACATTTTTGAAACCTTGTTTTTCAAAGGCAACTTTCAATTCTGGCATGGCAATTTTGTTTTTTCCTCCTACATTTACGCCGCGCAACAGAGCGATGTATCGAGTCATATAATCACTCACCTTTCTTTTAGCCCTGACTTTTATAGACATTGTACTTGTTTTTGGACGTGGAGCTGCAAAGGGAGGCGTTCAGATGCTAAGTGACAAACGCTGCATTACAATGCTCACATTCGTCAAGAGAATAATGTATGATGATTATGAAGCCCATTCTCTGCATTGTTCAATTCGTCTCCCATCATCGCCCTGCTCTTTGCCATATGAAAACTGTGTTAATACATCACATGGGAACTCAGAGCATTGCCCGCAATGCTCCTGTTGTTTTCCTTCACAACAAGCCTTAACTGGACAGACATCACCCCAAAATGGTTTTGTAATCGAAATACAGCCTTTACAATCCATGCTCTCCCGATAATCACACACTACAAAGTAAACCACATCTTGACTCAATTATTGACATATCCTTCCTTTCCGTTTGTATTTTTTGCGTAACAAGGTAATAAGTAACTAATATGATCCGCTATTCATCCATCAAATGAAACCTTCTCTCCCTCCTCTATAATTACAAAAGAAGGTAACATGTACATATGAGCATGTTCCCAATAACACGAATGCGAAGATTACGGAGAACCATCATCCGCCCACTTGTACAGGAGACACACCTCCGCGTTGATGATCTGATCTGCCCCCTTTTTTTTGATGAAACAATAACTGCCCCCATCCTTATCCCATCAATGCCTGGACAGCATAGATATCCTGTCTCAATGGCAGGAGATATTGTACATAATCTTTTTTCAATAGGAATCCGTGCTATACTCCTTTTTGGGATTCCAAAGCATAAAGACAGTGTAGGAACATCGGCATATGATGAAAACGGTATTGTTCAGCGTGTTGTTCGAGAGATTAAAAAAGCAGTTCCAAACATGGTTGTTATCACTGATCTCTGTGCATGCGAGTACACAGATCATGGGCACTGCGGGATCTTAGAATCAGAATCAGCACATGCAATGAATGCAGCTGAACTTGACAATGATAAATCCCTCATCCTCATGGAAAAAATTGCCATCTCTCATGCACAGGCAGGAGCTGATATTGTTGCACCATCGTCCATGCTTGACGGAGTCGTACGCTCCATGAGAAGTGCACTAGATCGGGAAGGGTACTCAAAAGTCTGCATAATGGCATATTCCTCTAAATTTGCAAGTACTCTCTATGGTCCATTCAGAGATGCAGCTGATTCTGGGTACTCGTACGGAGATAGAAAAGGTTATCAGGCACCAATCACGAACCGTCGCGAAGCATATCGTGAATCAGAACTGGATGCTCTTGAAGGAGCAGATTTCCTCATGGTCAAGCCAGCGGGATGGGCCGGCGACATCGTCTCTGACATCTGTGCATTCAATATTCCGGTTGTTGCATATCAGGTATCCGGGGAATATGCCATGATTATGGCGGCATGTGAAAGAGGCTGGCTTCAAAGAGAGGTCATTATGGAAAGTTTACTGAGCTTAAAGCGTGCTGGAGCCTCACTAATCATCACCTATTTTGCTGAAGAAGTCGCAAAGAGTATGACTGGATGCTCAGATTATGACACCAACTAATAATACCAATACAAGTGAACAACTCTTTGAAACTGCAAAAACACTCCTTCCTGGAGGAGTCAGCAGTCCGGTACGTGCCATCAAGCCGTACCCATTTTATGTTGAATCTGCAAGCGGAGCGTATTTGAATACTGCAGACGGAACAACTCTGCTTGATTGCTGCCTTGGATACGGACCTCTCCTGCTTGGACATGCACATCCAACAATACAAGAAGCTATCTCGAAGCAACTTGAAAAAGGATGGTTGTATGGTACTCCAACAGATCTTGAAATTGAGCTTGCAAAGCTGATAACTCGTGATTATAACAGCATTGATATGGTTCGATTCTGTTCATCCGGCTCTGAAGCAACCATGGCTGCACTTCGATTGGCACGTGGATATACAAACAAAAGTGACATTGTAAAAGTTGAAGGAGGATTTCATGGTGCACATGATTCTGTACTTATCAAAGCAGGATCCGGTGCAACAACCATGGGTGTTCCGGATTCTGCAGGAGTAATTCCTGATGTCGCAGCTCACACACACTCTGTTGCATACAATGATGCAGAAGCATTAGAGTCATTGCTCTCAAAACAACCAGATATTGCAGCATATATCATCGAGCCAATCATGGGGAATATCGGCCCGATTCTTCCTGAAATTGGATACCTCATGGATGTTCGTGAGATTACCGCTGCACATGATGTACTGTTAATCTTTGATGAAGTCATTACAGGGTATCGTATCGGACGCTCTGGTGCACAAGGCTACTATGGAGTACGTCCTGATCTCACAACGCTTGGAAAAATCGTTGGAGGCGGACTTCCAATCGGAGTTTGTGGTGGAAAACGTGAGATTATGGAATGCATTGCGCCACAAGGGCCAGTATACAATGCAGGAACCTTCAATGGCCATCCACTCTCAATGGCCGGCGGTATTGCAACACTCAACTGGATCTTTGAGCATGAAACAATGTACTCAACTCTTGCCGGCCATACTCGAATGATTGCCAACACCATTGCAGACATCTCTGACCAACCAGGAACCTTTGTCAATATCGGCTCGATGTTCAAATATTTCTTCAGAGCAGAAGCTCCTCGAAACTATCGTGAAGCTAAAGAATGCAATACAGATGCATTTTCAAAACTCTACACTCACATGAACAGGAACGGAATTTTTATTCCTCCATCACAGTTTGAAACAAACTTTCTCTCTTTCGCTCATTCCACACAAGATATTGAGAAAATATGCATGGAATATGAAACCAGTTTAAAGCAGGGTAGCCGTGTCTGAAAATACAGAATTACTCCTTCGTATTGGAACGCGAGGAAGTGCACTTGCAATGAGACAGACTGAGATTGTTCGCGATCTCCTCCTTCAAGAGCAGTCAGATTGCCGCATCTCTGAGCACATTATAAAAACAAAAGGAGATGTCGTGCAACAGTGCGACTTGCACCAGATCGGAGGCCAGGGGGTGTTTGTACGGGAGCTTGACGATGCCATCGTGCAAGGTGAGATCGACTGTGCAGTGCACAGTATGAAAGATATTCCAAGCATTCGCCCTCCAGAACTTACAACTGTTGCAGTACTTCTACGAGATCCACCATATGACTTCTTAGCTCACTCGTGCGGAGAAGATGAAATTCAGATTATTGGAACCTCCAGTACCAGAAGGAAAGCCCAGACACTTCGACATTATCGTGAACATGCACAGAAT
>WRER01000077.1 GCA_009779205.1 Methanobacteriota archaeon
AGTCAGAGATAATATACCAAGAGCAACCAGAATGCATGCATCAAAAATCCTTTCCAAGACTGCGATCGCAGTTGCATCTCCAATCTGCACACCTGCTTTATAGAGTTCATGAATACGAACAGGTTCTCCCCCTGCCTGACCTGGAGTAATTGCTGCGATTAAGAGATTTGCAATCACCATGTTGAAGCAATACAAAAATCCAACATTGTACCCAAGAGAATGAGCCATGAGCTTGATACGAAGTGCCCATAGCGTAAAGGAAAGAAGACGAAAGCCAAATGCAGCAAGTAAGAACCAGATATTTACTTGTTGAAGATAGCTAAGTGTGTTCTCATCGACTGTCGAGAAGATAATGATAAGGAGCACAATAACACTGAATGCAAGAGAGATCCAGATCCACTTTGTTTGTGATGATTTCATAGCAGGCAGGTATATTTCTTTTATGTATGAGGAAATGTATGTATAGAGGGTATCGTTTTGAAAAATCCGCAGTTTTGGAGTACATTTCTTGCATCATTGATGCTTCCATCAAGATAGACTGCTCCAATGAGTGCCTCCATGCATTCTGCAAGTACACGACCAGATGTCCAGATCTGCATGTTTGACTCACCTTTACCCCAGTACACAAATTTGTGAAGCTGTAGCTGTTCAGCAAGGCTGCGAAGCACAGACATGTTTACACTGTTCATTTTTATCTTGCTGATCTCTCCTTTATCAGTGATTCCAGCATGTACAAGTGCATCAAGCACAATGAGTTCAATGACGGCATCTCCGAGCGTTGCAAAGGCATCCATGTGGGCATCAGCAGCAAGGTTTTGTTCTTTTGCCCATGCATAGCGTGTCAGTGCCCGATACAGGAGATTTTCATCATTGAACTGATATCCAGTAATGCATTGAAGAGCAGCACGCCTATCCTGGGCACGAGTGTCATTATTGGGATGCACGGTAACAAATGTTAAAAATGGGAGAATATATGCTTATGTGTTTGATGCAACTTCTGGTGAAAGCACTGTACCATTCTTAAAAGGAGGTCTCGAAGTCGCTAAAAAATACGTGCAAAAATAAATGAATTGAAAACTGTCGTCACGGCACCTCGACAACTCATCGTATCACTGTACCTATTCCTGCTGAAGAGGTATGGAAGTACAAAGCACTGCTTGATTATGAAATCATCAGTTAGGAAGAATTATGACAAAAAATTGGTTATGATCCAAAGAATAATCCCTACCACAAGAGGAATAGCCATTCCTTCTCCCCAATTTTTCCACGAATCTCGTTTTTTCACCCGTCGTTTCTGTAATCACTTATTTTCAGTTGGTAATTCCATATATCAATATCCCAAATCATCCAGTATTTGTGCTGCGCTTATAACTATGTCCATGCAACGGGTCTTAAACAGGTTTTCAGTTACCGCTTTTTCTTTTCCATCGGGTGTGAAAATATCGCAATCTAATAAATCACGGCATATTATGCTGCCGTTTTTCTCTTTGAAAGTTTTAATATATTCTTCCGTTTTCAAATTGCATACAGTCTTATCATCCCCGTATTTCAAGCCAATAACCAATATAGCACCCGACACCGCCCCGCAAACATCGGCGCATCTGACGCCGCTGTTCAAGCCGCAGGAAACCTTAAAAGCGAGGGATTTATCCATACCATACTTTCCACAAAAAGCCCCTAAAACGGCTTGTGAACAGTATAATCCGCTGTTGTATATTTCTGACGCTATTTTTACCCGTTCATTCATTTTCAAATCTCTCTTTCAGTTTCTGATAATAGTTTTCAACGCTTTTATCTCCTCGTGGTCTGTATCAAAGTCAAAACATGAAATGAGAATAACAGCACTCAGAATCTATCCTTAAACATGACCCCAGGAATTACATCTAATAGATCCGTTGCTATCAACCCATTCCCTCGCAACTCCAAAACCTCTTCCCCGGCAGATCCAACAATCCATGCTCCAAGAGCTGCTGCATGATATCCGGGAAGATGGCAGAGCAGAGCACCACACACACCTGCAAGCACGTCTCCTGTCCCCCCAGCTGTCATTGCAGGCGTCCCTGTCTGATTAAGCCGAACATGATGACCATCAGAAATAATATCAACCGCTCCTTTCAGCAAAATCGTACGTGATTGAGATGGAGTTGCATGAACTATCTTCTTTGTCTCCTCTAAAACCAATGCAGCCCGCTTCTCAAGTGCATCTCCCTGACATGATGGAATTGATACAGCTCCTGTGATGCGAGCAAATTCCCCTGCATGTGGAGTATATATCGTCTCCTCTCTTCCAAGAAACGGCTTCTTCAAGGCATCAGCATCACATACAACCTTGCGTGACGATTGAATAATCTCGGCAAGAACTGATAGCGGTGTCTCTTTTCCAAGTCCATTTCCGAGAATAACAACATCGGAAGCTGAGATATGCTCCATCAAGGGTGGCAGATCTGATGAATCAATATATGCTCCTTGTGACGGAACCCAGATAATATCCATGTGATGTGATGGAACAGGGGAATACACCGTAACCAGATCTGCACCTGCTCGAAGGGCGGCAAGAGCTGCCAGATATGGAGCCCCCTGATATGGCCCGCCGCCAATAACCAGCACCTTTCCTCCATCTCCTTTGTGTGCAGTAGATGAACGCCGCGCAAGGCGGAGCAGGTCCCCGGCTCCAACTGCAATCTCTGCAAGCAGAGGGATTCCAATCGAGATCGGATGTGCATTTTCTTTCTTTTTGCGATGAAATGCAATCGTGAGATCTGCGTTGATGCCTGGTGTCTCTACATCTACAGAAACGATTGGGATCTTCTCACTGGAGCGGCTGCCTATTTCTGCAACAAATGTATGATACGGTTCACCAAGGTTCACACGTGCTCCCGTACCAAGCAGAGCGTCAATAATAAGATCCACCTCGTCTATTGAAGACAAAAGACTGCGTATTGATGAAATCCACTCTGCATGAACTGAAATAAGACGAACACCCGATTGCTCCAAGAGATCCAGCTGATGAAGCGTATCAGAGCTTGCAGCAGGAGATGCATGATAGACGACTGTCACATCCATGTGCATACACAGGTGCCTGGCTGTAACCATTCCATCCCCACCATTATTCCCTTTTCCACAAAAAATAAGCACATGACAAGTGTCAGGGTACCGTTGCAAAACCACGTGTGCGATACCTGTCCCTGCTGCTTCCATTAATTCTTCTTTGGAAGCACCTCTTGCAAATGCATTTTCTTCAATGATCTTCATCTCTGCTGAGGACACTACATCATGACTTTGATACCTGCGAAGAAGGGGCAGACAGGTTATGGGTTCCATACCATACATTATGCAAAAGAGGTGAAAGAATTTCTCATTGAATGAAAGAGATGTTATTATAACACATCTAAAATCATTTGCCATATATTATATACGATAACACTTATTTATTATGCTGATAATAGTATCACACATGTGTTCCGATCATACATTCCTAGATTCAAAGCAATCACTTCCTTCATTCGATGAAATTGTCGCATTTCACGGTCATTCATGCCTAGGTCTTGCCAGTGGATATCAGATGGCAATCGCAGCAATGACTGCTCTTGATGTTTCCAGACCCGAAGACGAAGAATTAGTCGCAGTGGCAGAGACAGATTCCTGTAGTATCGATGCAATCCAGGTAGTTACTGGATGCACAGCAGGGAAAGGAAATCTCATCATTCATGACTTTGGAAAACATGGAGTTTCCTTTTATGCAAGAGATAAGAAAAAAGCAGTGCGGGTCATGATCAATCTTGAACATATTGCATCACATAAAGAAATATCAAAAGAAATGCGCGAATTACGCCCTAAAATATCTTCAGAAACTGCAACACCTAAAGAAGAGGAACGATTTTACAGTCTCATGAACCAAGCCGTCGCCACCATTCTCAGTGCACGCCCAGAAGATATCGTGACTATTCAGGAAATTGCGTATGATCCACCAAAAAAGGCACAGATATTTCAATCAATTACCTGTGAGTCTTGTGGCGAGTCAGTTGCTGATGCAAAAACACGTGTCATTGACGGCAAACGTCTTTGCATTCCTTGTGCAGATAAGCGCTGATGAAGTAATGATTTGAAAAATAAAGACACACCTATATAATAAAATGAATTTTATATGCGCTTTTCCATTATGAGAATAGTATGGCTGATATTCAGATCTAATTGTGTTCCAGTCCAAGGAAAATACCACATACTGACTTAATTAAAAAACATCCTGTAACTACCTCTTTTTTATGCTTACAATTATTGCATCTCCAACCACATCGATTCAAAATACAAAATAAGAGGGACAAACATAGAGATACCATTATGGAAGAAAAAAACGAAGAGAGTGAAAATCAAAATCTACCAGATCAAGAAGTCCCAAAGACAACACTATATCCGATACCACTCACCAAGATAGGGTTTTTCTTACGGGGCATGATTGCAATTGTAATTGGTGCACTCATGTTCCTGAATCAGGACAATGCACTGCAAATTCTTGGTTCACTCCTCGGATGTGCGATCATTGTACTGTCAGTACTGAACATTATCATCGGGTATCGAGAGCGATTCAGAGAATTTTATGCAAAATGGCTTATTGCAGGTGGAGTGATAGGAATTATCTTCGGTCTGATTACCGTATTTGTACCATTACTCGTCTCACCATTGGTATTCTTATTCCTCACATTAGCACTGATAATATTCGGATTTTGTGATATTGCACTCGCTATCTACCTCCGAAAAATTCCTGGAGCGAGAGGTGCCCTCCTTTTACTTGGCTTGCTATCCATTGCAGCAGGGGCACTTATTTACATGTACCCAAGTAATCTCATCGAATTTTTCTGTATATATGCTATTGCATCAGGTGTTCTGAGCATTGCAATCAGCTTATTCATGAAAAAGTGAATCGTGATCCATCACATCAGATAACATTACACAAATCTCTCCAAAAAACTCAGCTTGATCAAGAGAAACAAAGCCATCGTACGCCAAGAAAAGAAGTGAAATAAACACCTGATGATGAGGAGCATCAAGCGCGTCCGCAAGCCTTGAAAGCGTTACGGACTCATCCTGTTCAAGCAGCGTATGACAACAGGAAAGCACGTGTGAGGCAGCATCCTGATATGCCTCCTCATGGACAATATCTGAAACATCTTCCGCAAAAAGGTAAAAGTCAAATGGCTGCGATGGCTCGCGTTGTCTTTTTCTCTCTTCTTTTTCTGCATCTCTGAGCAGATTAATGAGCATATACACAGATACAGGCTGTTTACGAAAGGATTTACGCTCCAGGCGACGAGAGATCTCCATCTCCAAAAACGCAATCGGATTCCCACCCCTTCGTTCTCTTCTAACAATGCCAAGAGACTCTTCATCATCAAAGAACTCCTCCCCGATATCACCCTCACTCTCACCGTCATCCTCGTCGATATTCACATCATCGAAATATTCAGCCTTAATGCGGAGGAGCGTTGCTGCGTAA
>WRER01000078.1 GCA_009779205.1 Methanobacteriota archaeon
CAGGTACATCATTGTCTCATTGTGCAGATTCTGTCTGATGGACGATGTTCTAACATGGATTACCGATGAAAATCGGGTAAAAATCGGAGACATGGAAGAAATTTGTCTGTCTTGTGCAGAAAAAGAGCTCCGCCGGGAAGTATCACACATGGGACGTGTCGGGCGCTCGGCTCTTCGTCATCTTGATGAGCTGCTGCTGCGGTACAGAGATGTAGATCGAGTACTTGCCATGATCGAGCCTGATGCATGGAGTATGGAGAAAACACTCTATGATCGCCTTGAAGCTCATCCTGTGCTGCATACAATGCATATTGACGAACTCCCGCTTCCACGTCCATTTGTTGAAGCATCACAAGTTACGTCACTCATGCCGGTTCAACAACTTGCAGTAGAAGCAGGGCTGCTATATGGGAAGGATCTGCTGATTGTCTCTGCAACAGCAAGCGGTAAGACGTTTATCGGTGAGCTTGCAGGTCTGAAAAATATACTTGAGAAAAGGGGCCGCCTGATTTTTTTAGTCTCACTGGTAGCACTGGCATTCCAGAAATATGAAAGATTTTTAGCGAAATATGGAGATATCGCATCAGTATCGATTATTACAGGCCGCAGTAGAATCCATGTAAAAGAAAATAACCGCAATACAAATCGAGACAAAAATGCAGACATTATTATTGCGACATATGAAGGAATCGACACCATCCTGAGGCGCGGTGATATGCTTTCCAATATCGGAACGGTTGTTATCGATGAGGTGCAGATGCTTGAAGATTCAGAACGAGGTCATCGGCTCGATGGTCTTATCGCACGTCTGAAATATTCTTCACCAAAAGCCCAGTTTTTATATCTGAGTGCAACAATTGGACTTCCAAACCACCTTGCGAAGAAACTCACGGCAAAACTCGTGAGATATGATGAGAGACCTGTCTCACTTGATCGCTATCTGGTGTTCATAGAACGAAAAGAAAAGATCCCAACCGAGAAGCAATTGATTGATAAGGAGTATAAAACAATCTCATCGAAGGGATTTCGTGGACAGACTATTGTATTTACGAACGCACGGATTCGATGTCATCAGATTGCTGAGAAGGTAGGGGGTGGAGTTGCACCATATCATGCCGGACTTTCACAGGAAGAACGAAGAACTGTCGAGAGTCAGTTTGAAAAAGGAGAGTTAAAAGCGGTTATTACAACCGCCGCACTCGCTGCAGGTGTTGACTTTCCAGCATCTCAGGTTATTTTTGATTCTCTTGCAATGGGTATCTCATGGCTTTCGGTGCAGGAGTTTTATCAGATGTCTGGGCGTGCAGGTCGTCCGGATTATCATGACCTCGGAAAAGTTGTGATTCTGGCAGAAGTTGGAGGTTCATATGATAGAAGCTCCCGCCTGACCGAAGAAGAGGTTGCAATGCTTCTTTTGAAGGGTGAAATGGAGGAAGTTGCACCGATTTACTCGATTGAACAGAGCTCTGAAGTTTATTCTGCAAATGCAGTTGTTGCGAGAGGTGATCGCAGAGTCATACACAAGATAGAAGAATCGGTGGTAGGGAAGGTACAATCAGTCGAAGATTTATTGATTCGGGAAGGATTCCTGCGCATCAGTAATGATAGAGTGGAGTTATCTGATATGGGCAGGGTGATGGCAGAACACTTCATTGGCGTTGAACGATTGCTTGAGATCATGCGTCTTGTAAAAGAAAAAGATGATGCACTAGATATCGTTGCAGAATTGGAGTGCACAATGGATGAAAAAGAGAAAAAACAGAGATGATTCTGTGCGAAGCTCGAAACTATTGCAAGCCGCGTACTTGTAAGCAGATAATGGCTGCATCTGTGTGCAAATTTATAATATAATTAGTTAATTATGAGTTTCTGAAAGGGCTCTATTTTTGGTTGAAGATTGTTTCATGATTTGTATAGCGAATGTTTTGAAAACATCATTCCACAACGTTAATCCCATGAAAGATCAAAATAAAAGTACACGTAAAGTAGGTGTAAAATGGTAGTTAAAGTAGGAATAGCAAAACTCGGAAATATTGCAAGTGGCGTAATGGCAGAACTTCTCCTCGATGAGCGTGCAGACCGTGAAGACATGATAACCTTCATGGCAACCAGCGGTACCAAGCTCCAGCCAGAGGACATCGACCGTGTTGTTGACAATATGAAAGCATGGAAACCAGACTTCTGTGTTGTCGTCTCACCAAATGGTGTTCTTCCAGGACCAAAGGGAGCACGTGAAGCACTTGGAGCAGCAGGTATCCCATGTGTTGTCATCACTGATGACATTACTACCAAGAAAGAAGAATTTGAAGCACTTAAGGCAAGTGACTTCGGATATATCATCATGAAGGGTGACGCAATGATCGGTGCACGCCGTGAATTCCTTGACCCCGTCGAGATGGCAGACTACAACGGAAACCTTGTAAAGGTACTTTCCCTGACTGGCGCCTTCAGAAAACTCCAGCTCGCACTTGACGCAGTTGTTGACCAGGTAAAGGCAGGCAAGAGCGGCAAGGACTTAGCTCTTCCAAAGATCGTCATGACCTCTGACAAGGCTGTTGAGAATGAGTTTACAAATGCCTATGCACATGCAAAAGCACGTGCAGCATATGAGATGGCACAATCTGTTGCAGGTATTAATGTAAAGGGTTGTTTCATGACAAAGGGACATGAGAACTACACACCAATCGTTGCATCTGCACACGAAGTCATGCGCCAGGCAATGCTTCTCTGTGAAGAGGCACGTGAGATCGAGAAAGCAGCTGATGGCGTCATCAGAAGGCCACACAAGGCAGACGGAACTATTGTCGAGAAGACTGCGCTCATCTCAAAACCCTGGTAAGACTAGATCAACATTTTCTTTTTGTAACTACTCCCCCCTAAATTCTTTATCAAATTGGCTGAGCTGTGGCTAATGATTTTAACACCTCAAAGCTGAGTCTTCGTGCTTCCCCATTGTCGAAATATATTCTCTTATTCTCCCAAGTTCTGTTGCTCCCTCTCTGGTTCTGAAAGTCCCTGACATCTTCTGCTGAACTCTCATCCCACTTTCCGCACCTACACAAATCAAGTTCTAGTTTCGACAAAAACAATAATATTACATGAAATTTCCATACCGTTTATAATTTTTTCAAACGGTTTCTAATTATTTTCATACTCTTATCACATAAGAGCATTTACCAAAAAATGAGTAATATTTTCAGATGTGAATTAGTTAATCAAAATAGATACAATCATCTATGAAAATAAATTAATGCAAAAGTGTGAAGATAAGATTTACAGATATCCATTCTTTTGGAGCCACTCAACCTGAGGTCGTGTGTACCGATATATGATATCTGCCTTTTCATCCTGGAAGCTCCAGGGAACGACAATAAGGATGTCACCCTCACGAATCCAGACTTTTTTCTTTATTTTGCCTTTGATTCGTCCCATTCGGGTTACACCATCAACGCACTTCACTCTGATATGATTTGCTCCCATCATGAGATCTGCAAAGCCAAAAATCTCACCTTCACGAGTATTTGGTAATTTTACCCGGATAATCTCTTCTCCTGCGTTAGAAGATCCGGAATTAAATGAATTATATGCCAGTACATCAACTCCTGCTTATCATGCAAGTTGCTATTATTTTTAACCCTCCATGTATATATGTTTATACATTTCACAGAACTGACATCTAATCCAATCTTATGAACAGAGTTCTCTAATTCTACGAATTACTCTTATTCAGAGCCTGTTTTGGCTCGTTTTGCAATGCGTCCAATCCAGATGGTACATGCTACCGCGATGATGGTAACAGTTACGGCATATCCAAGCATCGCAGGAATACCGCTTCCCTCTCCAAAGATTTCTGCAAAAATTGCTTGAATTGCAGTGTTCCATGCAAGGGCGGCTACAAGTGCGAATGCTGCCGTGATTAAATCACTTAGTTTATCGATAACTTCAGCAGAAAATGACATACATTATATTCAAAAAGGATATTTAAATAGTAATGCTCCGTTTCAGTTTCTACGAGAGATCAGATCCAAGGCTGTTGTTCTTGCCTTCTCCAAAATGTCTGCCTCGCCGGGAATGATACGCTCATGCATCAACAATGCCCCATCACAGAGCACTGTTTCAACCATCCCACCATTTGCTGCATACACAATATTTGACACATCATTATACAGTGGCACCATTGAAGGATGCAATAAGCCAATGAGTACAATATCTGCCGGTGCATGTGGTGCGAGAACACCACTTGGGATCCTCATTGCTTTTGCTCCGGACTCAGTTGCCATTCTGAGAACTTCGTGGGCTGGAAGAGTCGTATCTTTGCCCCAAAACGCTTTTTGATAGAGAGAAGCGAACTTCATCTCTTCAAACATATCGAGATTATTATTTGATGAGCATCCATCTGTCGAAAGTCCAACAGTGGCTCCGACCCCTTCCAGCTCATCATATGGAAGAGCACGCCCTGTTGCAAGCTTCATATTGCTGCATGGGCTATATGCGACAGATGCACTGCGCTTTGCAATGAGCGCACATTCATCAGAGTCAAGCCAACACCCATGAGCAAGCACAGTTCTCTCAGTCAAGCACCCACACTCATCAAGTAAAAGTGCAGGTTTTTTTCCGTACATTTCAAGCACAGAGTCAACTTCTGATTTTGTCTCACTCACATGAATATGCAGGCCAATATCTTCTTCTGCGCTGAATTCCGCACACCATCTCATATGATCAGGTGGAACTGTGTATGGGGCATGAGGAGCAACAGCTGCAGTAATACGTGAATTATTCATCTGCTTTACACATGCAACCAGATCCTTTGTAGCTTTTTGTTCAGCTGCAAACTTCTTTGGATCTCCAAAGGTAATCATTCCATGAGAGAGCTGGGCGCGAATACCGGCCTCATCAACTGCCTGTGCAGCACGATCCATAAAAAAATACATGTCATTAAAAGCAGTCGTACCTGATCTGATCATCTCAAGACAGGCTAGTTTTGTCCCGATATACACATCATCTCCGGTCAGATGTGCTTCAAGGGGCCAGATCTTCTCAGACAGCCACTCCTGCAGATGCATATCATCTGCATATCCTCGAAGCAGCGACATTGCAGCGTGGGTATGAGTATTGATAAGTCCGGGAAGAGCTAGTGTTTTTGTTCCATCAATAATCAACTCTGCATCATTTGTATTTTGATTCGGCGCAATTGAGATGATTTTTCCAGCGTCAATGAGGATATCCTGCGTTTTTTGATTGACATGTGTACCTTTAATTAATATTGACAGTTTTTGATTGAACACAGGATCTGAGATCATGGGAAGTATATTTGTATCACTATGTAATGGGTGTATGGATCATGGGCATTGAAAGGGTAAAAAAGAGTGGAACGTCAGTTTGTGACAGTATTTAGAAAGATGAATGATGATCTGTATCGCACATCGCCTATCTATAATTCAAACAATATCTACTGTACCGTGTATGTCTTTTAATC
>WRER01000079.1 GCA_009779205.1 Methanobacteriota archaeon
AAATAGCCTTCTTTCCATCAGGAATGGCAGAGATGGCTTCATGAAGCTTCGATCCAGCTAAAACGACATCATATTCAGGGTACAGTAGCTTTGAAAAACGAAGCCCCTGGCGGCCTGTTGTGATAACGGGATGCCTGGCAGATGCTATCTGATCAGTCATTGAAGAAGTGAGGTGATCATCCCAGGGCTCTACAAAACCAGTCGTTCCAACGATCGATATCCCACCCTCAACGCCGATCTTTGGATTCAGTGTTTTTTTTGCGATCTCTGCACCATGCATAACAGAAAGCCGAACCTGAGCACCAGGGATGCCAATTCTCTGGCAAGCAGCAGCAATCACGGTCATTATACAATCACGCGAAACAGGACTAATGGCAGGATCACCTTTCCTGTACCGGGGAGTATCACGTACAAACACCCCAATACCATCTCCTGCAATGATATCGATATCAGAATATGGTACAGCCTCTGCAATACATCTGGCTCCATCAGTTACATCATTTGGATAATCTCCGGAATCTTTCGTAGCGATTCCAACACCACCGATCCCTTCTGCCTTTATATTAACCATAATGTCGCATGGAAGCAGGACTGGAACTGTATCAATTCCTTCCCCGCACAAGGAAAAAACTGCTGCATATGCTGCTGCCGCCATCGTTGCACCTGTTGTGTACCCACGACGAAGTACAGTACCTGATGATGTCAGCACGAGAAATCCTGCCGCGATATTCTCATGATCTGCAGGATTAGAACGTAGTACCCATTCGTTTGGATACTCAAAACCAGAGACTGGATCTCGCACAGACTCACTCTGCAAACATCGTGATTATCTCATTCATCGCTGCAACTGCGATCGGTGTTCCTCCACGGGTTCCTTCATTTGAGATAGAAGGTACATCAAATGTCCGCAGAAGTTCTTTTGACTCAGCAGCATTCACAAACCCGACCGGCGTTCCAATAATCAGTGCAGGAATAATTCCTTTTCGTATACATTCACACACAATGAGCAGAGCAGAGGGTGCGTTTCCAATCACCACAATAGATCCTGGAAGCTGTGGTTCAAGTGCCAAAAATCCTGCAGAAGTTCGTGTGATCTGCTGTTCGACAGCGAGATCGTTTCCATAATCGAGAGCACAGAATATCTCGCTGTGATGAGCTTTTTTCTGAATACCAACCATCACCATCCTGATATCAGTAATAATCGGAGCTCCGGCTTTCAGTGCAGCAAGCCCGGCAGATACTGGGGAATGCACAAAACGCATCAGATCCGCCATTGCAAAATCTCCAACCGCAACAGAACAGCGCTGACGTATCCTATCTTCTGGAGTATCATTCCCGATCGTGTTTCGTGCAAGCATCCTGCTTTGCTCAGAGATTGCATATGCTTCCTGTGTCTCTGCACCGAGATCAATATAATCAGTCATACACTACCTATACATTCTAATTTGGAACTATTATTCAGATCCTTTATTGTTCAACTCGACTTCCCTCAAACCTAATTTTATCTGGAAAACATTGGAAACGCGCGATTTCTCTAACCGTTAGAACTCTATTGCGTGGGATGAAAAATGCACCAATGTGGATCACATTTTGTTTGGATGGTTGAGGCAAAGCCATCTTTACGCAGTCTGCCATACCGCTTCGTGTGGTCTGAATGCCGTGCACGTTTCATGCCCGCTGGCAACAGTTCTCTTCGATTCTATCCAGCATTTAAACGTTTTAAACCTACTATATTTTTAATACTTATACTTATTATGATACCCTCTTGGAGTAATAATGCCACGTACATCATCTCCTCTCTGCCAGACTCGCGACTCTGCACCACCGATAATAACGATTGAGTGCATATCAACAAGATCATCATTATCAGCAAGTTGCGCAAGAGTCATGATAAACATCTCTTCACCAGGGCGCGAAGCATTTTTCACAATCCCGATAGGCGTATCTTTTGTTCGATACCGTGACAAAATATCGAGTGCCTTACCGAGATTGTGCGGTCTTCCACGGCTTCTGGGATTGTATAATGCAACAGGAATTTCCATCTGAAATGCAAGTTCCAGGCGTTTTTCAATTACATCCCAAGGAGTGAGCAGATCAGAAAGGCTCAGCGTGACATAGTCTCCTGATAAAGGAGAGCCGAGACGTGAAGCTGCCATCGTTGCAGCAGTAATACCGGGAATAACTTCTACCACACCATCATACCCCGCGTGTTCGAGCACTTCAAGCACGATACTTGCCATCCCGTACACACCAGCATCTCCTCCGCTCACCATGGAAACGATATGATCTCTTGCAAGCTCTGCAGCACGTTGTGCCCGCTCTACCTCAGCACCCATCGAACTGAAAATAATTTCTTTTCCATCGAGCAGAGGTGACAGATGCTCTATATAAAACCGATTTCCGATCACATATTCAGATTGTTCAAGTGCAGCACTGGCTCGTGGAGTGAGATACTCAATGCCTCCCGGACCAGTACTTACTATATATAATATCCCCATGATAATTTCCAATTATTTCAATCACTATTTAGCAATTGCAATCGTAACCCTTCCATAGACTTGTTTTTCAAGCACAAGCTCCCCATATGCAGACAGAGCGAGGCAGGCAGGTTCACTCACACCGCAGAGTCCAAGGCGTGTTGCCTGAGAATTACTCATAATATGAGGTTGCTGAGAATTAATTGTCCTGTCATCCAAAAAAACAAGTGAACCGCGATCTCGGATGGCTTCATGCAGCCCAGCTTCATGCAGCTTCTGCACGGTTGTTGCATATGTTGTAATCATAGTATATGGTATTCCTGCCTTGTCACAAGCTGCATCGATAGCTTCTTCGATCTCCTCTTTTGAAGTCCCGGACCTGCACCCGATACCCATGATATATGGAGACGCTGTGACAAGAACAGAGACGCCTGGAGTTGCAAGAGCGATAGCAGGGGGATGTACGCGAATGAGGGGAGGAAAATTTCCGCCGGCATCGCCATGTACATCTATGGCACTGTCAAGAATTGCTCCATTTACACCGCGAGTCGAGTTACGATTCACGATAGATGCATCATATATCTGTGCCACTTTTTCAACAGATGGGACACCTTTTGTCTCAGTGGCAGTAGAAATGACCGGAATAATACCAAGTTCTCCCAGGCGCTCTGCAATTTGATTTGCCCCATGATGCCCGCCAAGCACAGGGATTGCATATTTCATATCAGGGCTTACGACAACAAGGGCAGGATCATACCATTTATCAGTAAGCAAAGGAGCAACTTTCCGAACCGCTATGCCTGCTGACATCACTGCAACCAGAACATCATATCTTGAAAATGCAGATGCAAACACATCATCATGATACGCTATCAGCGGAGCTCCTAATGCTTGCGAAACCTGTTTTCCAATCTCGAAGAAGCGCTCGAGTGTTATCACCGCAATGGAAGGTTTAGAATCGGAAGTACCCATATTACTCTCGCTTCAGGCATCTCCGGAATAGAGATATGAGTTTAGATACCCACTTTCTGCTCCACGTACCACGTTTCCAATGATAATAAGAGCACTTTTTACGATGCCTGCTTCTTTTGTCTGCTGGGAAATCGTCTCAATCGTCCCGATCAAAATTTTTTGATCCTCCCACGTTGCATGATAGACTACTGCTACCGGTGTTTGTGGCGGACGATCCAGGGATTGCATGACTTGTTCTATTTTATCGGTTCCAAGAAAGATGATGAGCGTTGCATCGTGTTTTGAGAGCTCATGGATCTGATCTTCTGCATCAGAGAGCGTTTTTCCAGACGGGCGAGTCACAATAACAGACTCAGAGACACCACGAAGTGTCAACTGAGTCTGGAGTGCCGCAGCAGCTCCAAACATAGAAGAAACACCAGGAACGATTTCAGGCTCGATACCACGCTCTCGAAGTGGAACGATCTGTTCGATAATAGAGCCATATAATGCAGGATCTCCAGAGTGCAGACGTACAACACAGAGACCTTTTGCAACACCTGCTTCGATAACAGAGATAATTTCTTCGAGTTTCATGCCCCATGAATCGTATTTCTCAGAAGCAGAAGATGCAGCCACCAGATCAGGATGTACAAGAGAGCCCGCATAGATCAATACATCAGCCCGTTTCAACAGCTCCATGCCTTTCACGGTGATAAGTCCAGGGTCTCCACACCCAGCCCCAACAATATAGTATTTTGCCAATGTTCTTGTACTTTTATCTGTCATAGTGATATTTCGGGTTTATCTGCATGCTTCTGGGCGCATAAGATACTGAAATAACTGCTCTTTTCAGGAAAATCATCAGCTGTCTTTCCATGATGAGCCTCGGTTCCATCCATGTACATCCGTTCTACAAGTGAAAAATACGTATATCCACTTTCACTCAGTGATTGCACCATTTTTCGTGGTTTTGTTACTTTCATCGTGATCAGAGTATCAGGATCTGGTCCATCTGTCACAGTAAATCCACCGTTTACTGAGATGCCTGCATGTGCTGCAAATGCCGTAATAGAGCTGACACCCGGCACGGTTATGACTTGGATATCAGGCCGGAGTTTTATTACCATCTGAGCGAGTCGTGAAAATGTCGAATAAAAGTTCGGATCTCCAATGAGTGCAAAGACTGCCATGCCGTTTGCAGCAGAGGGGGCGATCTGAGCTGCGTTCTTCTCCATGCACTGTGTGATATAGTGCTCATCTTCAGTCATTGGAAAATCCAGTATGGCGATATCTGAGCGATAGGGAAGTACAAGATCTCTTGCAATCGCGCCCGGAACAAATACTGCATCCGCTTCTTTGAGATAGCGAACAGCTTTCAGTGTCAAAAGCTCAGGATCTCCGGGACCAAGGCCAAGGCCGACTAACACATTTCATCTCCTATATGTTCTTTGATGGTATTGATTATTACATTTAATCAATTCTGTTTCCGGTGATAATATACACTGGATTAATCGGAACAAGCATTGTGCGTCCAACAAGTTCAGTTGAGCGTGATATTTGAAGATGAGTTACATCACAACTCATTGCATTATCCTTCATCGCCTGCATCGCTGCAACAACAGTCTCCAGAAGCACTGCATTTACAATGATACGAAGAACTCCCCGTGCATATAATCCGTTGATTATCTCATCGATTCCTTTTGAACCGCCACAAAATGCTCTATCGATTCGCTCAAGAGTTGGGATTATCGTGCGGGCATCTCCCTGCATCACCTCAACATTGAAGCAGTTCTCATGCAGGCAGTGTTCCTTTGTACAGCAGATGGCTTCATCACGTGTATCGATGGCAAAGACGCTTCGAGCTTGTTTTGCAATCGCTACTGTCATTGTTCCGGTTCCACATCCGATATCAGCCACGAGATCATCAGGTCTTATCTCAAGCTGTGAGAGTACGATAGCTACAATTTCTGGTTGTGTTGGTCCTCCAGGAATTTTATACATCTGCCTGGAACTTTGATCAGGGTCA
>WRER01000080.1 GCA_009779205.1 Methanobacteriota archaeon
ACCTGTGCGGTAGTGACTGAGGTCAGCTTGGATGATGCAGTTACTTTGTTACAGAATGCTGGAATGGTGCCCTTACCTGCCTTTGAGAAGACACAGACAATAGAATCGGTTCCAGATGACCAGTTGCCTGCAACGTCAAGAACATAGGACTCTGCACCCATCAGGTGGGATCCATTCTGGCTTGTGTAGGTCAGAACTTTGCTGGTCTCAATGTTGAACAGACCTGCGGTCTTTGCATTGGTGTCCATTGAGAAGGACTTGACCTCAGAGATCTGACCACCATTGGTGGTAATGGAGTCTGAGTAGGTTACATAGGCAATGCTTCCGGAACGGATAGGACCTCCATCCTCCGTGGCCTTAGCAGCTGGAAGTGTGTTCAAGCCCTTGTCTCCAATCTGCCATACAAGGCTAGTACTTTCAGTCGTTACACCAACTGCCTCAATGATTGAGATCGTGGAAAACACCTGGTTCTCTGGAACCGGGCCTGGAAGAACATCTGCAGTTGCCAGACCTGAAACTGCGATCAGGAAAACTGCAGCAATAATTGCTATACATCGGTTAAACTTCATCTAGTATCCTCCAAGGATGTGTGCTGAAACTCTCAGAATCAACATAGAGTGTTACAAAGTTACAGCATATATAGTTTCTTCATTTGAAAAGTGAAAAATAAGAGGCTGTCCAGTGAGAAGTAAAGAGACTGGAGAGAATTAGCTTTGACTCACGTCTACGATTGTCGATTTTTGTTTTTTTCCCATTGTCTTCTTGTGTTCATACATATTTTTATTTTGTTTAAACCGTTGTTATTTTATTAGCAGTTACGCACCCCATTTTTATAGAACTTACGCAAAATTGCACGTTTGTATATCATAACAATGTATTAAGCCACATTAGTTAAATATTTTCAATTAACAAAGTGTAAGCCATGTTGATTTCTGCGTAACTCCTAATATATTGAATACTACCTCTCCATTATAAAACAAATACCGCCAACGCAATGCGAAGCCCATTTACATGCATCATATCATTTCATGTGCCTCAGGATTGCACGCGTAAACGTACTAACCGTTATTGTACCGATGAGCGGATCATTTACATACCAAAAAATGCAGGAGTGTGGATTCCATGTTCAGCAAAACATTTCTATTATCATTACATTTCTTGCGCCCACCACCGGAAGACAGGAAATGTACACCATCGTGTGCTGCATGGTATTACACGTATAAAAACGCTTCAAAAAAGATACCTATACCTGCCTATCGACAGGTTTGCCCTGCCGGGCAGGCGTAGGCGAGTAAGGTTTTACATTACTGCTTAACAGTTTACACAGGCAACGCCTGACTGGTAGTCAAAGACCTTGTTAAAGGTGCTGATACCACCTGCAACAGTTGCAGTGTCAATGTAGGTCAGGGTTGATGTAAGATTGTCGTAGAACTCAAGTGAGGTTACTTCCTTTTCGGGAGCCTTTGGATTGATGGCTCCATCGTATCGGCCTTCCATTATACTAACAGTGAAGGTGGTTGAAACAATACCATCTGCATATCCGGATGCGGAGTTTGCATCAGGAGTAACTGAGATCTCATACTTCAGTGCTGCTGGAACTTCTGACTTAGCTGCAACAGCGGTCAGTCCACCAATAGTCTCGACCTGTGCGGTAGTGACTGAGGTCAGCTTGGATGATGCAGTGACCTTGTTACAGAATGCTGGAATAGTGTTCTTCGAATTCTTTGAGAAGACACAGACAATGTCATCAAGTCCATGTGACCAGTTACCTGCAACGTCAAGGACATAGGACTCTGCACCCATCAGGTGGGATCCATTCTGGCTTGTGTAGGTCAGAACCTTGCTGGTCTCAATGTTGAACAGACCTGCAGTCTTTGCGTGGGTGTCCATTGAGAAGGACTTGACCTCAGAGATCTGACCACCATTGGTGGTAATGGAGTCTGAGTAGGTTACATAGGCAATGCTTCCGGAACGGATTGCGAGTGGATCCTCCTTCGTGATCACTGCATTTGGCAGTGTGTTCAAGCCCTTGTCTCCAATCTGCCATACAACAGAAGTACTCTGTGTTACTGCACCTACTGCCTCAATGATTGAGGTAGTGGAAAATACCTGGTTCTCTGGAACTGGCTTTGGAAGAATGTCCGCAGTTGCCAGACCTGAAACTGCAATCAGGAAAACTGCAGCAATAATTGCTATACATCGGTTAAATTTCATCTATTATCCTCCAAGGATGTGTGCTGAAACTCTCAGAATCAACATAGAGTGTTACAAAGTTACAGCATATATAGTTTCTTCATTTGAAAAGTGAAAAATAAAGGAAATAGACGTCGAATAAACGTCAAACCGACAAATAGTTTCCATTCATACAGAACATTTCCACATTGTACGTATGGAGTTCCTATCAAAGGCTAGTGGCTTAGATCAAAACAGACGTTTCATTCCTTAATTATATCTTAGTTGCATTACATTCGAAGAATTCTCTCCAATTCCACACATGACCTGTTACACTCCTTAATATTTGCTCTAAATTGATTCCAACGACATTCTTTTCTTTTTTTACTTTGCTAATCCTTCCATATAACATTCATGTTTCAAAACATCTCTCTTTTATTAATTTTTCATATTGGATGTTTCCATTCGTTGAAAAAATGATTTTGTTTCCAGGAAAGGGTAAATCCATCACATCTAATAGGTTATCAAACATGATCTTATACGTGTCCTCAGTTCTCTTTTCACATATAAAAGAGAGAAAAAAACCTGAATCCCTTTTTAAAGCAATATATATCCAGTAATCCCATATTCAAGAGGATCATCAGCCTCTATTTTTTTATTTCTTATATACAAAAAACCAAATCTCACCCATTTCGTACTTTTCTTGGGAAAATGAGCCAGTATGACTTTCATTAAGAAGTTCTGCGTGTTCACCAAAAAGGCAATAATATCGAGAGATCGTAGCACGATCGATATTTGTCAGACGAGAAGCACCGCGAATTGAAACGTTTTCGACAAAATATTTCGCAAGAAATTCAACTTTGGAACGGTAAAGACGAGAACGAAACAAAGGGGTGTGATTTGTTTCGATAAAATACGTGTTACAGTGACGACAATGACCTGCCTGCCGCCAGGCACGGCACAATATCAAATAATAGCTAATGGAGAAAGTAAGGAAATACTTGGCATTTACAATGATTTTGGCTCTGTGCATGACTTTAGAATGTTCAAAGAAAGTTCAGTCGATATTTTACCGCGCAATATTTTCATTCTCGTAGGCGTAGCACGACAGCGAACACAATGATTGAATCCTTCAAATTTTCATTTTTAACCACGAAAGAGACGAAAAGCACGAAATGTGAAACTGGGGAGCAAGTAAAGGTCGACAAACTTGCTTTCGTCGTTTTAGTGGGCCTTTTTCATCTTTCTACCATTAAAACGCAATTTTAATGTTCATTTTAGTGTTATGCTACCAGGGTATAAATGACTATTTTTCAAACGCAATTCTTGCTGATAACGGGCATCAAAGAAAAAATGACTATTTACCGCACGCAATTATCCCGTTCAAGGCATCTAAAAATAACCCGCTCACCGATGAACAAAAAGCTTTCAATGCAAAACCTGCTAAATATAGAGTTGTTATTGAACACAAAAACAGAGAGATTAAAATCTTCAGAATCTGCAAAGAAACGTACCGAAGCAAGGGAAAACGGGGGCTATTAAGAGGTAAAATTGTAGCATCCTTGTACAACCATAGGTGCGCTCTCTCATTTTTGGACAGGTCTACTGTCTTGAATCCTGAATTGACTGATGAATATGGCTTATTAAACATCGATAATGAGATTCATAGAATTTCATCTAATAAAACATGGAATACATTTCCCATCCCTGCATAAAGCCTGAAAGCCTTGAACACAGGCAGTACCAATTTTCCATTGCAATGGATTCACTTGAGGAGCATTCACTTGTTGTTATCCCAACAGGACTTGGAAAAACAGCTATCGCCCTGATTGTTGCCGCTTCACGATATTACACAATTGGAAGCAAGATCGTCATCGTAGCCCCGACAAAACCCCTTGTTGAGCAGCATATTCGGTATTTCAAGCGTCTTTTTGTATTACATGACAGTGATACCCCTGATGATGACTTCGTCATTTTCACAGGAACAACAAAAGCTGCGCTGCGAGGAGAGGGATGGAAAAATGCATCATTTATTTTTGCAACACCTCAAATTATCAAAAACGACCTCATTGCAGGAAGATACTCACTTGCAGATGTCTCTCTTTTCATCATCGATGAGGCACATCGAGCAGTTGGGAACTATGCATATGTCTTCTTAGCAGAGCAATATCTCAAAACTGCACGCGAACCACTCATTCTCGCGATGACTGCATCTCCAGGTGGAGATATTGAGAAGATCAGCGAGATCGTGCAGAACCTTGGCGTGACGAAAGTACTGAGCAGAACAGAAGACGATCATGACGTCAAGCCCTATATATACGAAAAAGAGATCGAATACATCTCTCTTCCCCTACCTGATGCCCTCAAAACAGCTTCTCGTCTGCTTGATGCACTGATCAAAGACAGACTCCGTCAGCTACAGGATATGGGATATGCTGCTTTGCCACAATCAAATCCTTCAATGCGGACATTGAATGAGATCAGTTCTCATATTCAACAATCTATCGCACGAAACGATGCTGACGGCTTTGTTGCCGCGAGTATCCATGCCGAGATTATGAAGCTGAAACATGCAGTATTATTGTGCGAATCACAAGGTTCACTCGTACTATCACACTATCTGCAAAAGTTGCTCTATGAAGCACACTCTGCAGGAGGAAGTAAAGCAAGCAGGCGCATTGCAGAAGATCCAACTTTCATGCGATTGCTTGAGATGACGATCGAGTGGAAAGACGAGATTCATCCAAAGTTCCAGATACTTCCAGAGATCATCCGTTCCCAGCTCGAACGGAACCCAGAATCAAAGATAATTGTCTTTGCATCATACCGTGACACCGTATCTGGCATTGTTGCAGCATTAGAACAAGAAGAAATCTCAGCAGAACGGTTTGTAGGACAAGCCGAAAAAAATATGGAAAAGGGGCTTTCACAAAAAAAGCAGATTGAAGTTCTGAATCGATTTTTAAGTAGAGAATTTGCAGTCTTAGTCGCGACATCTGTTGGTGAGGAGGGCCTTGATATTCCTGCAACAGACATGGTTATTTTCTTTGAACCGGTATCATCGGAGATCCGAAGCATTCAACGGAAAGGGAGAACCGGGAGGCATGGAACAGGAACAATCATCGTGCTTGTGACAAAGGGAACCAGTGATGAAAATGCAAAACACATCTCACTGAG
>WRER01000081.1 GCA_009779205.1 Methanobacteriota archaeon
AGATCATTCTGACAGGTGGAAAGAATATGGATGATATACGTCGTGGACTCGATTTCCTTGAGCTGAAGTTACAGGGCATCATGTAAGTGTTATTGCTGTCTGTTACCATTACAAGAAGCAAAGCCAAATAAACTACCCCGCAGCAGAGACTGCGGGGTATCAGGGAACCCGTGATCTTGCTACATTACACCTTCTGCTATCGATTGATAAGCTTCACAGGTAACCCATAAGGATTAAAAAGACCGTTGACTTCTTTTCTGCGTTGGCTGCCGGTCGATTCGTGAATTACTGTTTTCATCTTTTGTAAACGAATCAGGAAATAAAGTGGCTAACAAACTATACAGCCCACATTTCACCACATACACGATCCTCCCTTTTTTCCCACTCATGACAGATCGTACCGCAGCCAAGCAGCCTACCTCTCAAATTGTGCACTGGCAACTGTAACTTGTGCATTGTTCCATTTCACCGTGTAATCTCATACACTGCGTGAAATTTGTCAGGAGCATATGACCGCACCCGCCGCTCTGTAACAAACCGTGCACCCATTGAATACAACAGATCAGAATGCTCTTTTTCCTGTGTCACAAGTGCGTACCAGTGAATGACACCACACGGCTTACACAATGCAAATGCAACAGGTAAAAATTTCCTCGCATCAAGAGGCATGTTGATAATAATGCGATCAAATGGTGTGAGCAGAAAATCAGTGAGATGCATTGAGTCTGCAAGAACAGGAATCACATTCCGAACATTATTTTTTCGAAGATTTTTCCGCATGAGCAAAAGAGCACCAGGGTTTATATCAACTCCATACATGACTTCTGCCAGGGGTGAGAGCATAATGCAAAACGGCCCAACACCAGCAGACATGTCCAGCACGCGCTCACCTGCTCTCATCATAGATACAATGCGCTGGCGCTCATTTGCAAGCCGTGCTGAGAAATATGCTCTTTCAAGATCGATAAAAAACTGTTTCCCGTACTCAGTGTGCAGAGTAGACCGAGTGTCTATACCCGCGAGTACAGTGAATGATCGAGTCCGGTATGACCCTTCTACGACACTTGTTGGATGCAGAACTGTTGTAACACAGGGACGCTGACGCACAATCTCTTCTGCGCCAGAGTAGTCCTCATCCTGCATCAGTGCAATGCTGCCAATGAGCTCATGGCGTGGAAGGGGAGGGAGGGAAGGCCGTACCAGACAGTCACGTGCTACTGCTCCGTCTATGTGCTTTGTCAAAGGGATGAAAAGAGTACTTGGGTCATCAGGGTCTGGTGTCAGACGTGCGCCCTTCAACAAGATACCCTCTGCGAGCAGACGTTGCCTTACAGCTTCAGCATCGCACTTTGGAACGGGCAGGCACCATTGTTCTGACAGGTATGAATCCATTACCTCTCCTATGAGAAGCGTCTATAGAGATACACAACCCGCTGCAAGGCAGAAAGATTTGTACAGAACGCAATAATAAGCACAGCCAGCCAGATATATCCAAGCGCACCTCCAAGGCACAGAAGGAGAATCGTCTCAGGTCTTCCAAAAAACCCAACACCTTCGAGAGGATCGCAGATCTTGCCATCAACTCGCTCTTCAAATCCGATCTCAGCGTACGTAACAGGCTTAATGAATGTGTTCATCATGGATCCAATAATTGCACATGCAACAATCCCAAAGTCTGCAAGCGCGGGTACAGACAGCCACATGCTGATGATCGGAACTCCTGAAAGACCGATACACAACAACACAAAGCAGTCAACATATTTGTCTGCAATCCAATCAAATACTGCTCCAAACTTCGTTTCTTTGCCCATACGTCTGGCAACTGAACCATCTACCAGATCAAAGATAGCTGATATAAAAAGCACAATGCTTCCCAGAAGGAAAGAGTGCCATATCATCAAAATGCCAGCAAGAACACCTGCAAGAATAGAAAGGACAGTAATGATATTAGGGCTTATTTTCAGTTTTACAAAGAGATCTGCCACCGGATCGATGTATCGAGTAAAGCGATAACGAAACGAAGTAAGATTCATTCCATATCTATCTGTTTCAATAACAGAAAAAAGGGATATAGATACTTCACTCGATCTTACAGAGCAAGGAGCTCACGTTCGAGTGCAGTCAATTCTTCGCCAAGGGAGTCCATCCAGCTCAAAAGAATTTCCAGTTCAGTAAGTGAATTTTGTACAGATATAAAACTATGACTTTTCAGAGAATACGGATGATTTCGAATATAGGTGTGAAGTTCATTCACCCACGAACTGAGCTGAGCAGAGGAAGCCGAGAGAGAAAGTGTTGGAAACTCTGGATCTACCTCTTTGATCTGGTTATTGAGCGTTGCAAGGATATCCAGTGCCTTCTTATCATACTCTGTACGTGCAGATGAGAGCTTTACAAGGCGAGATTGGTAAGAATTACGTGTTCTATCATCTTCGAGGACACTGATTGCATCTGTAAGTACAGCTTCCTGTGCAGCATTCATGGCCCGAACAGCATTCATATTGTTGATCACTGGAAGACCATCTCGAAGCATCTGAACAAAGTCCATATTCTGGACAGCCTGTACCGAGCTCACACTGGTTGGACCTGGTGTTTGTGCTATTTGGGATCTCAGTTCATCGTGAATATGGTTTATGTCATCAGATAGTTCCTGCTGAAATCGCTGTGCTTCTATCTTTGCCTGGCGGATCTTTTCTGCAACGCTTTCTGCCGTATCTGCAGAGACTACGCATGAAAAGCAGATCGCAATGAAAAGACAAATCAAAAGAAATGTGTATAATGAATAATTAGATCGCATGTGCAAGTTCTACCCCCTTATCATGTGCTTCTTTAAGTATATCTGGGCGAGTATTCAAGTCTACTATTGTATCCATGTCTTTCACGAAAACAGAACTCATAATAGGTGAATCGATAATATGACAGTAGGTACGCACTGTCTGCATAAGTCCGTCAAAGTTATCTGGAACATTCATCCCAGATATCGATAATATAAGAGTTTTTCTGGTTTTCCGAAGCTCCGCTGAAACGAGAGGATCTTTGCGTATATACTTTGCATAATAGAACACTTGACATCTATCTATAAATGTCTTCAGTGCACCAGGAACCCCCATCGTCATGACGGGAGTTGCAATAATAAACCCATTGGCATTGGCAAGGGTAGGTATAATACGCTGAGTCAGCTCGTCCTCTATCTGACAGGTAGGATATTTTTTGCAAAAGCCAAATTCCATACAGGGTGAGAATTTCAGAAGAGGAACATGATATTGCACAACAGTAGCCCCTGCTTCTTCTGCTCCGGAAATAGCTTGATGTAGGAGTAAGGCAGTATTTCCCAATAATGGGCTGCCGAGAAGAGCGACAATTGTCTTTTGCATATGTTACATGCCTTGTGTAAAGATATATCTTTTTGGATCGATACATAGTGGAGATCTGTTAAGCCGGTTGCTGCGAGGCAAAAAAAGTTTACTTTTATACAATTATTTGAAGAAGTATTTTATAAAATAAATAGAAAGCAATTCTGACCAGGAATGGTTGTTATGTATTATGTTTGTGAGTTTTTGTGATTGTAATATTGTACCAAAAGATTAATTCTGTAGAGAGTGGAAGTAAAAACATGGTGCAAGATTTCAGTGAATATTTTTCAGAGTTGTTCAATCCTCCCAAGAACCTGTATGAGAAATATACACTGAGAAGCAGGCTGGCGAGAGCTATGCATACTGCTCATCTTCTTTTCTCTGAAAGAGAGCAGACTCTCATTCAAGCAAATGAATTTAACAAATACATAGACGCTCACATTAACTTGCTCAAAGAATTGCCGAAAGTTGCACAGTACGGCATAAAGGAACAATGTAAGAAAATATTATATATAATGTATACCGATGTGAGGCAGAATGAGGCAGGCACCGAATTATACAAACATATAGCCGCGCAAGCCGGATTATATCCCAAAATAGCGAAACAGAAGTTGCACCTCAGCGATAAGGAAATTAAGCATATACACGAGATGGCTTTTGTTGCAATAACTGACGGCAGATTTGATGAAATAGTGAAGCACACTGAAAAACGTATAAAAGCCCTTGAAGAACTGAGATTGGTCATACATGATTTGCAGACACTCTATTACAAAGAGCAGCTGAACAGAAAGGTTATAGAACCGTTGAAAGAGATTGAACTGAAATATTGGACCCGACTGACGAAGATATCTGAGGTAGAAAGGGAACTCAATACTATACTACACCGACGTAAAGACGCTCTAAAACAAAACGCAGCACATGATGCTTGGGAACACGTAACAGGTGGTGACTGTTTGCTTCAATCTCTTCAACAGTGTGCTGCTTTAAACTGGTATGAACGTAAAGAGGAACTGACGGGACAACAATTTAAGTACGGCGCTGCTTTTACTGTTGCTGTGCGGAAAAGAGCAAAGCAAAGTTTGTTTGGTGAAGTAGATTTTGATTTGCATAAGAGAGCCTCAGACATAAGCAACATCCCGCTGTATTGGGGCAAAGATGTATTGTCCGGTGGAAAGACCATCTCTGAAAGCCAGACTTTAATAGACAGAGAAGCAAACAGGCAATTTTTAGCAACAACAAAAGATATTAATACAGATTTCCACCCTCTCATAGACGGAGAGGCAAATGCAGAGTTTTTAGAATGCCACTACTCTCATAGCCGGCACAATGACGACTACTTTAACTGTAAAGAGAATGAAGAATATTTAAGATTCAAAACAGCCCAGCGACGAACCAATACATATTACTATATTTTTGATCGGTAGGAGAGGGAAGTGTGGGATTTACATATATTAGACCTCCTCAGAAACTCCAAACTCCTAAGCATTTAGATTCTCAAATTGTGAATACCACAAATTAATGCTTTTTTTATTCAGTTAGGAGTTACGCAAAAGTCAACATGAGTTAAACTTTTGCTAACCGAAAATAATTCATTAAAGCAATGTAACAAGGCATTGTGATCTATAAACGTACAATTTTGCGTAAGTCCTATATAATGTGAATGCATTATACTTAGCCTTTTCGGATATAAAAATGGGGTGCGTAACTCCTATTGCATAAACGATCAGTTATGAGGTGCATCATATACGATACTTTATGATATATTTTTATAAAATGATAGGATTAAAAATCATGGTCGATGATATTAAACACTATAGTAACAAAATATATTTAAAGGAGGATCGTCATAAAGGATCGCATATGAGGTTTTTTTTACGAATAATGCTCTGGTAAACATTATTTTGGGAGAGTATATTCTCTCAAAGCATTTAGGAATGTGCATAGAGTGAGAGAGGCTAAAAAGAACTATTTG